>JBOICR010000001.1:0-7708 GCA_050740195.1 Nevskiaceae bacterium
ATTACCGCCGCCGCTTCCGGCACATCCTGGTCGACGAATTCCAGGACACCAACACGCTGCAGTACCTCTGGCTGAAAGTGCTGGCGGGAGATTCCGGCATCGTGTTCTGCGTCGGCGACGACGACCAGTGCCTGGCTAAGGGCACCGAGGTCCGGATGGCGGACGGGTCGAGCAAGCCGATCGAGAACGTGGAGGTCGGCGAGGCGGTGCTGTCGTGCTTTGGCAGCGGCGATTTCCGGCCCGCTGTCGTTGCGAGAACTTTCCGCAAGAATGGACGAGGCGCCCTCGTCACGCTGCACACCGCCGGCGGGCGGGCCCTGACGTCCACGCCCGAGCACACTCATTTCGCAGGCTACCGGCTCGGGGACTCGACGCAGACGTATTTCACCTACCTGATGCACAAACGAGGTGTGGGCTACCGGATCGGCGTGTCGTGCGTGTACACGCGCGGGCAGCGCAAGGCTATAGCCGGATTCAAACAGCGCAGTCTGCAGGAGCACGCCGACGCTCTCTGGATCGTCGGGACACACGCGTCCGCGAACGATGCGCGCGTCGAGGAAATCACGCTGTCCCTCAGGTACGGGATCCCTACGTTGCCGTTCACGGCGCGCAAGGGAAAGGCCGCGAACGGCTACGTGCACGACCCTGTGCTGATCGCGAAAGTGTTCTCCAGCGTGGACACCGAGGCGGCGGCGCTGCGGCTGCTGAAAGAGCGGCACTTGTCCGCCGACGAGCCGCATCACCAGCCGCGATCGCGCAACTCGAGCCGCAACAACATTGTCGTGACCTTGTGCGGCGATCGGCGCGGCGCTTCGCCGATGCATCGCATCTCGATCGTCGGCAATGATCTCGGCGTTCGCCGCCGGCTTGAGGAGGCGGGGCTCCGCGTGCGCCCTGCCCGGAAGGGAACGGCAAGCTGGCGCTTCGAAACATGTCGTGCCGGGTTCGGGGAGTTGATGGACATCGCCCGGCGGGCTCAAAAGACGGTCGACGGCAACATCGTGATGAACGCCAACCTGAATGGCCGATCGCTGCCGTTCGTTCGGGCTGCTTCGGTGCAGCCCGGGATGGTGGTCGCCCTGGAAAACGGAGGAGTAGACCGTGTCGTCCGGGTCGACCACCGCGACACATGCGAGCGCGAGGTCTTCGATCTCGATGTCATGCCCACGCACAACTTCGTGGCCGGCGGCGTGGTCACCCACAATTCGATCTACAGCTGGCGCGGCGCGAAGGTCGAGAACATGCTGCGCCTGGAAAAGGATTTCCCCGGCGCCAAGGTGGTGCGGCTCGAGCAGAACTACCGCTCCACCGGGACCATCCTGCAGGCCGCCAACAAGCTGATCGCGCACAACACCGGGCGCCTGGGCAAGAACCTGTGGACCGAGGCCGGCGAGGGCGACAAGATCCAGCTCTACGCCGCGTTCAGCGACCAGGACGAAGTCGGATTCGTCATCAACCGCATCCGCGAGTTCCACGGCCGCGGCCGCGACTTCGCCGACAGCGCGATCCTGTACCGCACGGCCGCCCAGTCGCGCGTGTTCGAAGAGGGCCTGATCCGCGAGCGCATCCCGTACCGCATCTACGGCGGCCTGCGCTTCTTCGAGCGGGCCGAGGTCAAGGACGCGCTGGCCTACCTGCGCCTGGTCGCGAACCGCGCCGACGACGGCGCCTTCGAGCGCGTGGTCAACCTGCCGACACGCGGCATCGGCGCGACCACGCTCGACCGGCTGCGCCAGCTGGCCAAGGACCAGGGCACCTCGCTGTGGGCCGTGGCCAAGGCCAGCGCCGCGGGGCTCGGCCGCGGCGGCGCGGCGCTGGGCCAGTTCGTGCGGCTCGTCGACGGTCTCGACGAGGCGACGAAAAACATTCCGCTGTCATTCGCAACGGAGGTCCTCATCGACCGTTCCGGCCTGCGCGAGCACTACAAAAAGGAGCGCAGCGAGCAGGCCGAATCAAGGCTCGAGAACCTGGACGAGCTGGTCAACGCCGCGCGCGGTTTCGAGCATCCCGAGGAAGAGGGCGTCAGCCCGGTCGCCGCGCTGCTGACGCACGCTGCGCTGGAGGCCGGCGAACGCCAGGCCGGCGCCGGCGAGGACTGCGTGCAGCTGATGACGCTGCACTCGGCCAAGGGCCTGGAGTTTCCGAACGTGTTCCTGGTCGGCCTGGAGCAGGGGCTGTTCCCGCACATGCGCACCATCGAGGACGGTTCGATCGAGGAAGAGCGCCGGTTGTGCTACGTCGGCATGACGCGCGCGCGCCAGCACCTGTTCCTGTCGCACGCCGAGATCCGCCGCACGCACGGCACCGAGCAGATCGCGATGCCCTCGCAGTTCCTGCGCGAGATCCCGGCCGAGCACATCGTCGAGACGCGGCCGCGCGCCCACATCCTGCGCCCGACCTACGCGCCGCACTCGCGGCGGTTCTCCGCGCCGCCGCGGCCGGTGGTGGAGGACGACGGCGTGGCCGGGCTGCGCCTGGGCCAGCGCGTCGCGCACAAGAACTTCGGCGAGGGCACCATTACCTCGTTCGACGGGGACGGTGACCGCGTGCGCGTGGAAGTGCGCTTCCGCGACGCCGGCACCAAGTGGCTGATGCTGTCGTACGCCAACCTGCAGCCTTTGTGATCTTCCGGCGCCGTCCGAAACCGCTGCCCGACCGCTGGCGCGAGCTGCTGGCCTCGCGCGTGCCGCACGTCGCCCGGCTGGCGCCCGGGCTGCGCGCGCGTTTCGAGCCGCGCGTGATGGAGTTCCTGGCGCGCAAGAAGTTCTACGGCTGCAACGACCTGGTGGTGACCGAGGAGATGCGCGTGCTGGTCGCCGGCCAGGCCTGCCTGCTGATCCTGCGGGGCGACGCGCGCGTCTACCCGAACCTGCGCTCGGTGCTGCTGTACCCGACGGCGTTCTGGGTGCGCCACGAGGAGCCCGACGAGGCGGGCCTGGTCTACGAGGACGAGGTGCTGCAGGTCGGCGAGTCGCAGCAGTGGGGCCGCGTGATCCTGTCGTGGGAGGACGTCGAGGCGGCGCTCGAGGGCGACCCGGTCAACGTGCCGGCGCACGAGTTCGCGCACCAGCTCAACGACGAGAGCCCGCACGAGGGCGCGCCGCTGCTGGCCGACTACACGCGCTGGTCGAAGGTGATGACGGCGGCGTACGAGGAACTCCGCGAGCGGGGCTCGCCGGTGCTCGACGACTACGGCACCGAGGGCCCCGGCGAGTTCTTCGCGGTGGCGACCGAGGCCTACTTCCAGAGCGGGCGCGCGCTGAGGCAGCACCATCGCGAACTGTACGAACTGCTGAAGGATTACTACCTGCTGGAGACCAGTCGCGCCTGAAGGCGCTCCTACTCCAGCACGTGCTTCTGCAGGAACAGGATCACCGCGTTCTGGTAGTAGTCGCGGTTGCCCTTCTTGGCGAAGCCGTGGCCCTCGTCCTTGCCGAGGACGTACCAGACGTCGCCGCCTTGCGCCCGAATCGTCGCGACCATCTGCTCCGCTTCGGTCCGCGGCACGCGTGGATCGTTGGCGCCCTGCGCGATCAGCATCGGCTTGGTGATGTTCCTGGCGCTGGTCATCGGCGAGATCTTCTCGAGGTACGCCCGCATCGCCGGATCCTGCTCGTCGCCGTACTCGACGCGCCGCAGGTCCCGCCGGTAGTCGCTGGTGTTGGTCAGGAACGTCACGAAATTGCTGATGCCGACGATTTCGATGCCGGCGCGCAGCCGCGCGTTGAAGTGAGTCATGCTGGCGAGCACCATGTAGCCGCCGTACGAGCCGCCGATCACCGCGACGCGGCTCACGTCCAGTTCGGGCTGCTTCGCGACCCAGTCCAGCAAGGCGCCGATGTCCTTGACCGAGTCTTCACGCTTGAAACCGTTGTCGAGCTGCAGGTAGCCCTTGCCGTAGCCCTGCGAGCCGCGCACGTTCGGCAGCAGCACCGCCACGCCGAGCTCGCGCAGGTACAGCTCGGTCAGCGGATTGAACGCCGGCCGCGACTGCGACTCCGGGCCACCGTGGATGCTGATCAGCACGGGCACCCTGCCGCCCGGGCGCTTCGGCTGCGCGCGGTAGTAGAACGCGGGAATCCTGCGGCCGTCGAAGCTTTCGAACTCGATCAGCGAGGGCTCTGCGAACGTGCCGGCGTCGAGGCCGCCGGTCTCGCTGCGCGTCCAGCGCGTCAGGCCGTCCTTGCCGACGTCGAACGAGAACACGTCCGAGGGGCTGCGCGGACCGTTAAGCACGAAGCCCAGCCGCGGCGCGGAGCGATGGAAGCGCAGGTTGCTGACCAGCCCGACCGGCAGCTTGGGTGTGGCAACCGTCTTGTCGCGCTTCAGGTCGCGCACGTGCAGTTCGGCCAGGCCGCCGGCGTTGACGGTGAACGCGAGGTAACGGCCACCCGCCGACAGCTCGATCTCCTCGACGTCCCAGGGGATGTCCGCCGTCAGCACGCGCGGCGCATCGCCGCCGAGCCGCTCGTAGCGCAGCTGCTGGAACTCGCTGCCCTCGTCCGAGGTGTAGTACACGCCTTTGCCGTGTTCGGCGAAGCGGGCGTCGCCGAACGCGATCGGCCGGTCGGCCGGATGGAAGCGCGTGACCGCGCGGCTGGCGACGTCGACCACGTACAGCTCGCTCTCGTTCACCGAGATGAACTTGATCACCAGCAGGCGGCTGCCGTCGGTCGACCAGTCGAGCGCGCCCCATGTGCCCGGGCGCTCGAGCAGCGGCTGGCTTGCGGCGGCGCCGCGCTCGAGGACATGGATGTCGGTGTCCTTGCCATTGCGCTGGGTGGTCGAGAAGGCGAAGCGGTCGCCGCGGTCGGACCACAGCGCGCCCTGGTTGCGCGACTTGCCGTCGGTCAGCAGGCGCGAGGCGCCGGTGGCGAGGTCGAAGCTGTAGAACTGGAACTGCTCGTTGCCGCCGACGTCCTTGCGGAACAGGGTGCTCTTGCCATCCGGCGCCGGCGCCGCGACCGCCACCGGCTCCTGGGCGAACGTGAGCTGCTGGCGGTCGCCGCCGGGGAACGCCACGCGGTGCAGCTGCGCCGTGTCGGCGAAGCGCGTGGTGATCAGGATCGAATCGCCAGCCCAGCCCTGCAGCGAGGCGCTGCGCGCCTGCTGATACTGGTTGGTCAGCGCGGCCAGCGCGGCCGGGATCTCGGGGACGTTCTCGGTGATGAGGCTGCCGCGCTCGACGCGCTGGACCTTCGACTTCGACGCGGACTTGCCAGCGGGGGCGGCGCACACCGCGAGCGGCAGCAGCAGGGTAAGCGCGAGGGACAAGCGCATGGCGGCAATCACTCCGGCACCATCATCACCAGCGCCTTGATGTCGTTCTCCTCGAGGCGGGTGAGGATGGTCTCGACCCGGCGCTGGTCTTTTTCGGGGCCGACCCGCACTCGATACCAGGTCTGGTCGTTGTCGATCGTGACCTTCTCGATGCGCGATTCGATGCCGAGCAGCGCGAGGTTGGCCTTCTGCTGCTCGGCCTCGGTGCGCTCCTTGAACGAGCCGACCTGGATCAGGTAGCGGCCCGAGCTGGCCGCTGCGCCCGTGTCCGCCGGCGGCTTGCGCAGCAGGTCTTTCGGGATCGGCACTTCGTAGTTCGGCAACAGCTCGTAGAAGGCGAAGCGCGACTGCTCCTTCGGCGGGATCGTGATCCTCTTCTTGCCGTCGGGCGTCGCCTTGTCGGCGCCGGTGTCGGCCACGGCGCGCGCGTCGCCGGCGGGCCGCGTGATGGAGTACACCACCGCGCCGCCGAAGCCGAGTGCGACGCCGGCCAGCAGCCACACCCAGCCGGGGACCGAGCCGCCGGAAGTCTGGCGGCCGCCGTTGGCGCGGTGGGCGAAGTCCTTGGTCATCGAAGCGATCCCTCGCTGCGCTCGGGATGAGAGCCCCGCAGGCTCACATCTTATCCGGCGCCGAGACACCCAGAAGGGCGAGGCCGTTGCGCAGCACCTGCCCGGCCGCGGCGACCAGCGCCAGGCGCGCATCGCGCAGCTCGGCGTCGTCGACCAGGAACTTGAGCGCGTGGTAGTAGCCGTTGACGGCCTCGGCGACGTCGCGCACGTAGTAGGTCACCATCTGCGGGGCGTGCTCGCGCGCCGCGTCCTGGATCAGGTCCGGGTAGCGGTTCAGCAGCGTCAGCAACGCCTTCTCGGACGGCTCGACCAGCCGGTGCGCCCGGCCCGCCGCCGCGGCGGCATCGAACGAAAAGCCGCGGTCCGCCGCTTCGCGGAACACGCTGGCGATGCGCGCATGGGCGTATTGCACGTAATACACCGGGTTGTCGTTGGTCTTGCTGCGCGCCAGCTCGATGTCGAACTCCAGGTGCTGGTCGGCCGAGCGCAGCAGATAGAAGAAGCGCGTCTCGTCGCGGCCGGCCTCCTGCACCAGGTCGGCCAGCGTGACGAAGTTGCCGCTGCGCTTGCCCATGCGGCCGCTCGACAGCGTCACGAACTGGATCAGCTGCACGTACAGGGCGTCCTTGCGGCCGGTCAGCGCCTCGATCGCGGCCTTCACGCGCGCGATGTATCCGTGGTGGTCCGCGCCCCAGACATTGACCAGCGAGGGGAAGCCGCGCTCGAGCTTGTCGACGTGGTAGGCGAGGTCGTTGCAGAAGTAGGTTGCCGCGCCGTCGGCTTTCACCAGCACGCGGTCCTTCTCGTCGCCGAATTGCGTCGTGCGCAGCCAGGTCGCGCCCTCGTGCTCGAACACCAGGCCGATCTGCCGCAGGCGGTCGATGGCGTGCGCCACCGCGCCGCGCTCGACCAGATCGCGCTCGGATGCCCAGTTGTGGAATTTCACGCCGAAGGCGTCGAGCGTGGCGCGGATCACCGCGAGCTGGTCGGCCAGCGCGAAGTCCTGCACGGTCGCGTACTGCGGCCCGAGCAGCTGCTTGGCGCGCGCGATCAGAGCGTCCGCGTGGTCCTCCTGGCGGCCCTTGATCGCCGCCTCGGTCTTCTCGTTGGCGTCGTCCGGGATGACGGGCTCGGCGTCGATGTTGCGCAGCACGTCGGCCGCGCTTTTCCTGAGCGCATCGCCCGAGCGCGCCTTGAGCTTGGCGGCAGTGTCGCGGACGTAATCGGCCGGGTAGCCGCGTGCCGGCAGCGGCACGCGCTCGCCGCACAGCTCCAGGTACCGGATCCACACCGACAGCGCGAGCAGGTCGGCCTGGCGTCCGGCGTCGTTGATGTAGTACTCGCGGTAGACCTCGTGGCCGGCCGCAGCGAGGATGCTGGCGATGCTGTCGCCGTAGGCGGCGCCGCGGCCGTGGCCCACGTGCATCGGCCCGGTCGGGTTGGCCGAGACGAACTCGACCATCACCTTGCCACGCGTCTTTGGCGCGCAGCCGAATTTTCCCTTCGCCGCCAGGATTTCCGGAACGACAGCCTGGAACGCGCCCGGAGCGAGGAAGAAGTTGATGAAGCCCGGCCCCGCGATCTCGGTTTTCGTCACGCGCGTGGACGCCGGCAAGTGCCTGACGATCGCTTCGGCCACCGCGCGCGGCGGCTTGCCCAGCGGCTTGGCCAGCGCCAGGGCAACGTTGGTCGCGAAATCGCCGTGCTTCGTATCCTTGGTCGCGTCGATCGTGATGGCGGCAGGCGCGGCGACGCCGCTGCCGGCCAGCACGGGCTCGAGCGCGGCGCGCACCAGCGCTTGCAGGTGGTCTTTCATGGGGGCCGCAAGTTTAAATCAATCGGGTCAGAGTCGATTG
>JBOICR010000002.1:0-5912 GCA_050740195.1 Nevskiaceae bacterium
GTCGTCGGCGCCGCGATCGTGGTCGCCGGACTCGGGCTCGCTGCCGCCCTGCTGTGGGACGCCTTCCGGCCCAAGCCCGGACCCGCAGCCGCCGCACCGGCAACGCCAGCGCAGGCGCCTGCCGCGCCCGCGGTCATCGTGGCGCGCCCCGCGCCGCCCGAGAAGGCGGCCGCGGTCGTGCCCGGCACCGAGTCGGTCGCATCGCTGGACGACCTCACCGACGAGGATGCACTTGAAGCGCCCGCTTCGGCCGCGCCCGCCAAACCGGTGCCCGCACCCAAACCTGTGCGTCCGTCCTCGACCTCGATCGCAACCAAGCCGGCACCGCCGCCGACCGCATCGCGCCCGGCCGAAATTCCGGCCACGGTCCGGCCCGCGCCGGCACCGGCACCGGCACCGGCAGCCCCGCCGGAGGTTCCGCCGGCGCTCACGCAGCCGGCGCCGCTGCGCAAGTTCCGCGAGATGCCGCCCGACTACCGCGCCGATTTTCCGGCGCTGCGCGTCGAGATCCACGTTTACGAGAAAGAAACCGCGCGCCGCTTCGTCATGGTGAACGGCCGGCGCTACAAGGAAGGCGAGCGCCTGGCCGAAGGGCCGTCGCTGATCGAGGTCGTGCCGGACGGCATCGTGCTCGAATATCGCGGCGAGAAGGTGCTCTACACGCTCGGCCGCTGAACCTCGCTAGTCCTGCACCTCGTCGGTGTCGGCCGAGCCCCGCGACCACAGGCGATACGTCAGCCAGGCGCCCACTGTCACGCTGGCGTGCGCATCGACCAGCGGGCTGTTCTCGAACGCGGCGCCCTCCAGCCAGTCCGCGACGAGCCCGCCGCCAACGCCCCAGCGGCCGCGACGCACGTTGAACGACAGCGCCGCGCTGAGCCCGCTGTAGCCGCCGCCGGCGTCGTAGGCGGGCCGGCCGGCCGTCGCGTACTGCGGCCGCACCTCGTAGAAGTAGGCGTGGTATCGGCGGTCGGCGAACTTCGGCCCGAACAGCAGCGAAATCGTCAACGCGCGGGAGCCGTCGCGCTTCACCCGCAGCATGCGGACTTGCGGATGCGCCAGCCAGCCCGCGCCCCGCCAATGCCTGCCGTCGGTCGCGATGACCGACCGGATCGGCACGCACAGGCACCCCGAGGTAGCGCCGGAGGCGAACAGGAAATCCAGCGACGGCCCCGCCTCCAGCGTGGGGTCCAGCGCCGGCATGCCGTCACGCGCCGGGTCCTCGCCGTCGTTGCCCGGCAGCGTGAACGCGCCGCTGATGCCCAGTCTGAGGCGGTCCCAGCTCAGCGCCTGCACCCGCGCGCCCTGGCGCGTGAGCCGGAAATTCTCGCCGCGGTAGACGAAGTACGGGAACGGCAGCGCCACCACGCCGTAATGATCCGAACCGCGATAGGTCGGCGTGATCGCAACCGCCGCGCCGGCACCGGCCTCGGCTCTCGGCCAGAGCTCATCGGCCGCCGCGACGTCAAGCGACAGCGCCAGAAGCACCGCAACCGCCGTGCGCGCCGTCAACCGTGTCCTCCGCAAAAAACGAAACGGCGGCGGCGCGTCTCGCGCCGCCGCCGCATCAGGCGATTACTCGGAATCCTGGACTTGCAGGTTCTTGTTGACGTCGATCATCACATTCCGCGTCCATTGCGTGTACTTGGGATGGATGTACTGCTCACCGCCGCTCTCCTTGTAGCCCAGCTCGGCACTGTCCAGGTACTTCATCGCGACCCGCTTGCCGTCGTAGCTGATGCCGACCTTGACCATGTGCTTGCGCACGTTGAGCGTGCCCTCCATGTAACCGGGCTTCTCGTTGCTCACGGTCCAGTCGCGGCCGAGCAGCGCGCGCTTGATCGCCTTGGCCACTGCCGCCGTGGACGTGCCGGCAGGAACGCTGACCGGATCCGGCTCGACTATCGGCCTCGACGACGCCCCGAGGGCGACACCGGAAGCGCACACCAGCAGGCACGCGGCGAACGTGCGGCGCGGCAGGCTCATTTTCAATCTCCTAGGGAACGCGTTGGAAAATCAGCGAGGTGTTGATCCCGCCGAAGGCGAAATTGTTGTTCATCACGATTTCGGACTGCAAGCGCCGGCCGCCGCCGACGATGTAGTCGAGGTCACCGCAGCGGGTGTCGAGGTTCTTGAGGTTGATGGTCGGCGCGAACCAGTCGTGGCGCATCATCTCGATCGTCCACCAGCTCTCGATCGCGCCGCAGGCGCCCAGCGTGTGGCCGGTGTTGCCTTTCAGCGAGGACACCGGCATGCGCCGCCCGAACACGCGGTGCGTCGCCTGCGACTCGGCAATGTCACCCTGCTCCGTGCCAGTGCCGTGACAACAGACGTACTCGATCGCGTCCGGCGCGAGGCTGGAGTCATCCAGCGCCAGGCGCATCGCGCCCTCCATCGTCACGGTGTTGGGATGCGTGACGTGGTCGCCGTCCGAATTGGTGCCAAAACCGAGGATCTCGGCGTAGATCTTCGCGCCGCGCGCCAGCGCATGGTCGCGCTCCTCGAGGATCAGTGTGCAGGCGCCCTCGCCGATCACCAGGCCGTCGCGATCGCGGTCGAACGGCGCCGGCGTGGTCTTGGGCGCGTCGTTGCGGCGGCTGGTGGCGTACAGCGTGTCGAACACCGCCGCCTGCGAGACGCACAACTCCTCGGCGCCGCCCGAAATCATGATGGTCTGCTTGCCGTGCTTGACCGCCTCGTAGGCGTAACCGATGCCCTGGCTGCCGGAGGTGCAGGCGCTCGAGGTCGGGATGATGCGGCCCTTGGCCTTGTAGTACACGCCGATGTTGACCGCGGCGGTGTGCGTCATCATGCGCAGGTACGTCGTCGCGTTGATCTTGCTGGACTCGCCGGTGATCAGCATGCCGGCGAAATCCCTGACCGCGTCGGTCGAGCCGGTGGACGAGCCGTAGGAGACACCGGTGGCGCCGCTGGCGATCTCGTCGCTGCCCAGCAGCTGGGCGCCTTCCAGCGCGACCTCGGTCGCGCGCACCGCCATCATCGCCACACGGCCCATCGTGCGCGTGCCCTTGCGGGTGTAGTGCGGCGGCAGCCTGAAATCGCGGACCGGCCCGCCCAGGCGCGTGTTCAGCTCGGTGTAGCGGTCCCACTCCTGCATCTTCTCGATACCGCTGGTGCCGGACCGCAGCCTGCCCTCGATTTCATCCCACGTCTCACCCAACGAGGTGATCCCGGACATGCCGGTGACGACAACACGATGCATCAGCACAACCCCCCGTTTACCGCAATAACCTGCCGCGTGATGTAAGCGGCGCCTTCGGACATCAGGTACGACACAAGGCTCGCCACTTCCCGGGGCTCCCCGACGCGCCTCGCCGGAATCAGCTTGAGGGCTTCCTCCACGGGCGCATCAATGGTCATGTCGGTGTTGATCAGGCCGGGCGCCACGCAGTTGACCGTGATGCCGCGGCTCGCCAGCTCCACCGCCAGGGCCTTGCTGGCCGCGATGATACCGCCTTTGGCCGCGCTGTAATTGACCTGCCCGCGGTTGCCGATCAGGCCCGAAACCGACGAAAGCGTGACGATCCGCCCGGGCTGACGGCGCCGGATCATCGGCATGACGACCGGGTGCAGCACGTTGTAGAAACCGTCGAGGTTGGCCCGCAGGACCGAGTCCCAGGCCTCGCCGGACAGGGCCGGAAACGCGTCGTCGTGAACGACGCCGGCATTGCACACCACGCCGTAGCAGGCGCCATGCCGGCCGATGTCACCCTCGAGCGCCGCCGCCGCTGCCTCGCGGCCGGCGATGTCGAACGTCAGCACCCGGGTTTCGGCGCCGGCCGCCTGCGCTTCCTTCACCGCGGCTTCGAGCGCCGCCGACGGCGCGCGCCCGTGCAGCACCAGGTTGTAGCCATCCTGCGCCAACTGCAGCGCGATGGCGCGGCCGATGCCGCGCGAGGATCCGGTGACCAGCACCCACGGCTTCATGCGTACTCCTTCAACACCGCGTCCAGGTCGCGCGGACGGTAGACCTTCAGCTGCGCGTGCGCCACCGCCACGCCGTCCTCCTCGATCCCGCACTCGAACGCGGCCAGGTCGTCGGCGTCGCGCCAGACCAGCTGGGCGCGCACGCGCAGCTGGCTGCCGATCGCGAACACGGGCCGTTTCACGTCGTAGCGCCGGCTTCCCAGCAGCAGGCCCGGGCTCGGCTTGCCGCCGTGCTGCACCTGGCCGATCCCGGACCACGCCGACACCGCCTGCGCCATGTACTCGATCCCGACCCAGCCCGGAACGCCGGCCGGCGTGGCGAAACCGGAGTCCTTGCGCACCCACACTTCCGCCACCAGCCAGTCGTCGCCGTAATCCCGGATTGCATCCAGCAGCAGCATGCCGCCGCGGTGCGGCAGCACGTCGGCAGGCTGGTAGCGAACGCCGGTCTTGAGCATGTCAGCGACCGGCGGGCTGCGGGTCGACCGCCAGTACGTAGCCGCGCTCGACGTTGGCGATCCAGTGCCGCGTGACCCACGGGTCCGCTCCCGTGTAGTGGACTTCCGCCACCAGCCGGTCGTGGCGATACAGGCGCCGCGCGCCGGCGTACGGCTCGCGCACGCTCCATTCCGTACCGGCATACCCGGCTTGCAGCGCCTTCAGCGGCCACAGCGCGAGCTCGACGTCGGCCAGCAGGTACCGCGGCGAGAACCCCTCGGGGACGCTCGCGTCCGCCTCGACCGTCACCTGCATCCCGTCGTAGCCGATCGTGAACACGCGGCGGCCGAGCGCGTCGACGCCGACGACAGTGACGGCGCGGCCGTCGATCTGCACCGCGCACTGCAGCGTCAGTTCGCGGTCCTGGAACGCGGCCCGCACGACCTGGTTCGCCGCCCGTGCACCGCCCAGCGCGGCGCCGTCCAGGATCGGCGGGACCGCCGGCGGCTGCCGCCCGGCCGGCGGCGTCGCGGCGCAGCCCGTCAGCGTGAGCGCCAGCACGAGCGCCGCTCTACGCACGGCAGGCCTCCGCCAGGATGCGCAGGCGCTTCTCGGTCATCGGCCCGTGGTACTGGTTGCTGCTGTCCCAGGCGTAGCCGGCCAGGACCGAGCAGATCATGCGGCGGATCTTCGGGTGTTGCTTCTGGTAGAAGAAAATGTCCTGCAGCGTGCCGTCGTACCAGGTGTTGACGAAGCCGCGGAAAGTCTCGACGCCGGCCAGCAGCGGCTCGGCGAACTCGGCCTGCCAGTCCACGGTCTGGCCGGAGAACTGACGGTGCAGCGCGCCGGCGGCCAGGTGCGCGGACTTGAGCGCGATGGTCACGCCGGATGAGAACACCGGGTCGAGGAACTCCGCCGCGTTGCCGAGCAGTGCGAAACCCGGGCCGTGCAGGCGCTCGACGCTGGCCGCATAGCCGCGCAACTCGTTGACCGGATTGACCGGTGTGGCGGCCTTGAGCAGCGCGGCCAGCCCCGGGTCCTGCCGCACCAGGGTCCACAGCCGCTCTTCGTTGCTGCCCGCGATGGCCTGCAGGGTCTCGTCGCGCGCCACCACGCCCAGCGAGCTGCGCCCGTCCGAGAACGGGATCAGCCAGAACCAGATGTCGTGCTGCACCGGATGGATGGTGACGCGGATTTTCTGGCGATCGAATTCGCCGGCCGGGATGTGGTCGCGGATATCTGTGAACAGCGCCGCACGCACCGGGAAGTTCGCCGGCCGGTCGAGCTTGAGCAGGCGCGGCAGCGTGCGGCCGAAGCCGCTGGCATCGAGCACGAAGCGCGCCTGGTGCTGCTCGACCTTGCCGCCGGCGTCGCGGCTGGTGAGCGTCGGCGTGCCGGAGAAGTCCGCGGCCGTGATCTCGATCTCGTAGCGGATGTCGGCGCCCATGCCGGCCGCGGCGTCGGCCAGCACCTTGTCGAACTCCGCCCGCGGCACCTGGAACGTCGACATCGGGCCCGGGCTCGAC
>JBOICR010000003.1:0-3519 GCA_050740195.1 Nevskiaceae bacterium
CCGTGGGAGCGCAACGTCGCGCTGACGCGGATGGGCGTGACGGCCGGCGCGCAGATCGCGGCGCACGAGTTTGCCAACCTGTTCCGCGGCCGCGCGTCGCGCAACGCGTCGGACCGGACCTTCTACGCCGCGCAGGCGCGCCACCTGGCTGCCGAGCTCGGCAAGCTCAAGGGCAGCGTGATGAAGGTCGGCCAGATGCTGTCGCTGTACGGGCAGTATTTCCTGCCGCCCGAGGCGGTCGAGGTGCTGGCCAGCCTGCATGACGACACCCCGCCGGTGGCGTGGGGCGCGCTCGAGCCGGTGCTGCGGCGTGGCCTCGGCCGCGCGCTGATGAACGAGCTCGACATCGACCGCGAGCCGCTGGCCTCGGCTTCGCTGGGCCAGGTGCACCGCGCGCGGCGCAAGGCCGACGGGTTCGAGCTGGTGCTGAAGGTGCAGTATCCCGGCGTCGCCGACGCGATCGAGAGCGACATCCGCACGCTGTCGCGGCTGATCGCGATGACGCGCGTCGCCCCGCGCGGCCTGAACCTCGACCCGGTGTACCTCGAGGTGCGCGAGATGCTGCACCGCGAAGTGGACTACGCCGCCGAGATCGAGCACACGCGGCGCTTCGGCGAACGGCTGAAGGGGGATCCGCGCTACGTCGTGCCGCAGGTGCTGGAGCGCTACTGCAGCGACCAGGTGCTGGCGCTGTCGTATGAGCCGGGCGTGTCGGCGCGCGACCGCTCGATCCGGGCGCTGCCGCAGGAGCGACGCAACGGGCTGGCGCTGGCGTCGCTCGAGCTGTTCCTGCGCGAGCTGTTCGAGTGGGGCATGGTCCAGACCGACCCGAACTTCGGCAACTACAAGATCCGCGCAAATGGGGGACAGACCACCATTTCCGCTGGAAATGGTGGTCTGTCCCCGGTTGTTCACCCGGTTGTTCAGGACCGCATCGTGCTGCTCGATTTCGGCGCCACGCGCATGTTCGGGCGCGGCTTCGTGCAGAGCTACCGCGAAATGGTGCACGGCGCGATGGTGCGCGACCGCGCCGAGGTGCTGCGCGGCGCCGAGGGTATCGGCGCGATGCGCGCCGATTTCCCCGAATCCGTGCACACGACCTTCGCCGAACTGTGCGAGCTGATCGTCGAGCCGTTCCGCGGCAGCTACGACTGGGGAGCGAGCGACCTGCCGCGGCGCGTCGGCGAGAAGATCGCGCGCAATGCCCTCACGCGCTATTTCCGCATCCCGCCGCGCGAGATCGTGTTCCTGCACCGGCGCCTGGCCGGCGTGTTCTTCCTCGCCGCCGCGCTCGGCGCGAAGGGCGACGTGCGGGACGTGCTGATGCGCCACCTCGACGCGGCGCCGGCCTATACTTCCTGAACGCCAACGTCCGGGGGAGCGCATGCAATTCAACGACAAGCACACGTTCGACAAGCCGTCGGCGACGGTCCTGAAGATGTTCTCGGACCGGGCCTACTTCGAGCGCAAGTGCAAGGAGCTCGGCTACAGCGACATCCAGGTGCTCGAGCACAAGGCTGACGCGAAGAAGTTCCGCATCACCATGCGCTTCGCCTCGCCGATCAACGCGCCGCTGCCGGACTTCGCCAAGAAGTTCCTCGGCGGCAACAACGTCATCACGCAAACCGACACGTGGGACCTCGAGAAGAAGACCGGCCGGATCGAAGCCGAGATCCGCGGCGTGCCGGTCAAGGTCAGCGCCGACATGAAGCTCGTCGACGAGGCCGGCGGCTCGGCCAACACCTTCAAGTGGAACGTCGATTGCGGCATCCCGTTTGTCGGCGGCAAGCTCGAGCAGGTGGTGGCCGGCGACATCCAGGCCAAGGGCAAGTCGGACCTCGCCCGGAGCCGCGAGCTGCTGACGGGCTACTGAGCGCCCGGTCTAGCCGCGGTCGCGCAGCTTCTTGAGCCGATAGAGCAGGTCCAGCGCGTCCTTGGGCGCCAGGCCGTCGGCGTCGGCGGCGTCGAGCAGCTTCAGCACCTCCAGCGCGGCGCCATCGAACAGCGTCATCTGCGGCTCGGCTTTCGGCTGCGCCGGCAGGTGGAAGGTCTCCAGCGTCTTCAGGTACGCGCGCGCCTGCTCGATCACCGGCTTGGGGATGCCGGCCAGCGCGGCGACCTGCAAGCCGAAGCTGCGGTTGGCGGGGCCGGGCTGCACCCGGTGGAGCAGAACAAGTTTGTCCACCCCGTCCGACGTGTACTCGGTTGCGTCGAGATGTACGTTCGCTACTCCCGGCACCGCCTGTTCGAGCTCGGTCAGCTCGAAGTAGTGCGTCGCGAACAGCGTGAAGGCGCGGGTGCGTATCGCCAGCCACTCGGCGCAGGCACGCGCCAGCGACAACCCGTCATAGGTGCTGGTGCCGCGGCCGACCTCGTCCATCAGCACGAGCGAACGCCCGGTGGCGTTGTGCAGGATCGCCGCGGTCTCGGTCATCTCGACCATGAACGTGGACTGGCCGGAGGCGAGGTCGTCGGCCGCGCCGATGCGCGTGAAGATGCGATCCAGCGGACCCAGCACCGCGGACTCCGCCGGCACGAACGAGCCGGCGTGCGCGAGCACGACGATCAGCGCGGTCTGGCGCATGTAGGTGGACTTGCCGCCCATGTTCGGGCCGGTGATCACGAGCAGCCGCCGCTCCGGCGTGAGCGTGAGGTCATTGGGCACGAACGGATCGCGGCTGTTCTGCTCGACCACGAGGTGCCGGCCGCCGCGGATGTCGAGGCCGGGCGCGTCGCCCAGCTGCGGGCGCTTCAGGTTCAGCGCGACGGCACGCTCGGCGAAGCAGGCCAGCACGTCCAGCTCGGCGAGCGCCGCGGCGGCGGCCTGCAGCGGCGCGAGCCCGGCATTGAGCCGGTCGAGCAACTGGTCGTACAGCTGCTTCTCGCGTGCCAGCGCGCGGTCGCGGGCGCTCAAGATCTGATCCTCGAACTTCTTGAGCTCCTCGGTGATGTAGCGCTCCTGGCCCTTCAGCGTCTGGCGGCGGTGGTACTCGGTGGGCACCTTGCCGGCGTGCGCGCGGCCGATCTCGATGTAGAACCCGGTGACGCGGTTGTAGCCGACCTTCAGCGTCTCGATCCCGGTGCGCACGCGCTCGCGCCGCTCGAGGTCGGCGAGGAAGCCGTCGGCGTTGCCGGACAGGTTGCGCAGCTCGTCGAGCTGCGCGTCGAAGCCGGCGCGGAACACGCCGCCGTCCTTGGCCAGCAGCTGCAGCTCCTCGGCCAACGCGGCGCGCACGTGCGCCGCGGTCTCGCCGTGGCTGCCGAGCCGCTGCTCGATTTCGCGCAGGCGCGGCGATCCGGCGCCGGCGAGGTGTTCGCCGATCGCCGGCAGCCGCAGCAACGCATCGCCCAGCCCGGCCAGGTCGCGCGGCCGCGCGCTGCGCAGCGCGATGCGCGCGCAGATGCGCTCGAGGTCGGCGAGGTCGGACAGCGCGACGCGTAGCGGCGCGAAGCGCGCGCCGTCGATCAGCCGCTCCACCGCTCCGTAGCGCCCGGCCAGCTCGGCGCGGCCCTCCGGCG
>JBOICR010000004.1:0-2459 GCA_050740195.1 Nevskiaceae bacterium
GGGCATGGGCGTGACGCCCGACGTGCTGACCACGGCGAAGGGCATCGGCGGCGGCTTCCCGCTGGGCGCGATGCTGACCACGGCCGCGCTCGCCGACAGCCTGCCGTTCGGCTCGCACGGCTCGACCTACGGCGGCAACCCGCTGGCCTGCGCGATCGGCGAAGTCGTCATCGACCTGGTCAGCGACCCGGCGCTGCTCGACGGCGTGAAGCGCCGCGGCGAACTGGTGCGCGACGGCCTCGCCAAACTGGCGAAGAAGTACGGCCTGTTCGACGCGACCCGCGGTGCCGGCCTGCTGCTCGGCGCGCCGATGGCCGGAGCGTGGAAGGGCAAGGCCAAGGACGTCGTCAACGCCGGCCTGCGCCACGGCGTCTGGTGCCTGATCGCCGGCCCGGACGTGCTGCGCATCGCGCCGTCGCTGATCATCCCCGAGGCCGACCTCGCCGAGGGTTTCAAGCGCCTGGACGCGGCTTGCGCCGAGTTGACCGCGCTGCCGAAGGCCGTCGGCAAGTGACTTCGCGCTAGGCGAAGCCATCCCGAGCGAGCGAGGGATCCCGTTCGGTCAGGCCGCCGCGACGGCTGTCATCACCGAGACGCGCCCGCTGGCCAGCAGCCGGCCCCCGGCGCTGATCGAGAATTCGTAGAGCGAACCGCTCTCGTTGGCGAACTGCACGCGCGCTTCGACCTGCAGCGGCGCGTCTATCCCGTCGACCCGGTCGGTCGCGAAGCTCACGTCGCGCAGCGACGTCAGCACGCCGGCCGGCGCCTTCTTTCCCGAGCGCAGCGCGCCGTGCACGGCCGTCGCCTGCGCGCCGTATTCCACGAGGTGCAGCGCCAGCAGGCCGTTGCGGCTGCGCAGCGGGTTGGCGGTGTCGAGGTGCGTGCGGCTGGTGCAGCGCACGGTGTTCTCGTCCCAGTGCTCGACCGATTCGAGCAGGCACATGTTGCCCGCGTGCGGGATCAGGCCCTGGATCAGCACGGCGTGACCGCGATCCGGTAGCGCAGCGCGCCGACGCCGGCCACCGTCACCGCGCCGGGCGCGCCGAGTGCCAGCGCCCGCAACAGGGGCAGGCCGCGGCCCGCGGGATTGCCGAGACGCAGGCGCTCGAGGCCCGGGTCGTCCAGGCGGGATTCCGGCTCGCGGGTCTGCTCGACGTCGAGTCGCGCCAGCGCGCGCGAAGGTTCGCGCGCCAGCACCAGCGCGGTCGCGCAGGCGTCGGCCAGCGGGCGCGCGGCATGCAACGGGCCGGGCGGAACGGTGTCGTAACACACCAGCAGCGCGCCGCCCGCGTCGGCCTGCACCAGCGCCGCGGCTTCCAGCAGGCCGGCAGTGAACGTCGCGTCGTAGGCCGAGATGCTGGCGGACGGCTGCTTGCACCCCGTCGCGATGCTCCAGTAGCCGGCGGCCGCGTTGTGCACGGAGTTGTGGAAGTCGGTCGGCGACAGCACGCGCGGCTCCTGTGCCAGGGCGGAGCACAGCCGGTGGAGGATCGGCGTATCGGCTTCCGAAGTGGCGAACACCGAGGCGAGGTCGGCCGGCGCCCGGCGCGAGCCGCGCACGGCATCCTCGGCGGCGACGAACGCGAGCCGCACCGAGGCGCTGGCGCGGCGCCGCTCGTTGGCGGGCAGCAGCTGCGGCGGGTTGGACGGCAGGTCCGCCGGCACGTACGGCGCATCGCCGCGCAGGATCGGCGCTGCCGCCACCCAGTCCGACAGGCCCGGCGCGATGACGCCCGCCCCTTCGACGAACAGGGACATCATGCGGGCCGCCCGAGCAGCAGGCTGCAATTGCTGCCGCCGAAGCCGAACGAGTTCGACAGCACGCGGTCGACGCGCGCCTGGCGCTGCTGCAACAGGATGCCGGATCGCAGCGCGGGGTCGCGCTGCCGCGTGTTGAGGCTGCGCGGCATCAGGCCGTGCTCGACGCACAGCAGCGCGATGACGGCCTCGGTGATCGCCGCCGCGCCGAGCGTGTGGCCGGTCCAGCCCTTGGTCGAGCTGCACGGCACCGCATCCCCGAACACGGCGTGCACGGCCTGGTCCTCGGCCGCGTCATTGGCCGGCGTCGCGGTGCCGTGGAGGTTGATGTAATCCACCTGCTGCGGCTGGAGGCCGGCGCTGCGCAGCGCGCCGCGCATCGCGGCCGCCGCGCCTTCGCCCTGCGGATGCGGCGCCGACATGTGGTGCGCGTCGCTGCTCTCGCCGTAGCCGAGCAGCGCGACCCCGTCGGCCGCGCCGGGCTCGAGAATGGCGAAGCCGGCGGCCTCGCCGATCGAGATGCCGTTGCGCTGCGCGTCGGCCGGCCGGCAGATGTCGGCCGACACCAGCTGCAGCGCGTTGAAGCCGTACAGCGTGGTCAGGCAAAGGCTGTCGACACCGCCGACCACCGCCGCGTCGCACAGCCCGGCGCGCATGGCCCGCGAGGCCGAGGCGAACACCTTGGCGCTGGAGGAGCACGC
>JBOICR010000005.1:0-7991 GCA_050740195.1 Nevskiaceae bacterium
ACTGCTCGGCGCCGGATACCGGCAACATGGAAGTGCTCGAGCGCTACGGCACCGACGCCCAGAAAAAGCAGTGGCTCGAGCCGCTGCTGGAGGGCAGGATCCGCAGCTGCTTCGCCATGACCGAGCCGGCCGTGGCTTCGTCCGACGCGACCAACATCGCCAGCGCGATCGTGAAGGACGGCGACGAGTACGTCATCAACGGCCGCAAGTGGTGGTCGAGCGGCGCCAACGATCCGCGCTGCAAGCTTTTCATCTTCATGGGCAAGACCGACCCGGACAATCCGGACCGGCACAAGCAGCAGTCCATGATCCTGATCCCGCGCGACGCCAAGGGCCTGAAGATCCTGCGCCACCTGCCGGTGTTCGGGTACGACGACGCGCCGCACGGCCACGCCGAGATCGAGTTCAAGGACGTGCGCGTGCCGGCCTCGAACATCCTGCTGGGCGAGGGCCGCGGCTTCGAGATCGCGCAGGGCCGCCTCGGGCCGGGGCGCATCCACCACTGCATGCGCCTGATCGGCCTGGCCGAGCGCGCGCTCGAGAAGATGTGCAAGCGCGCGCTGTCGCGGGTCGCGTTCGGCAAGCCGATCGCGGCGCAGACCGTCACGCTGGAGCGAATCGCCGAGTCGCGCATCCTGATCGACCAGGCGCGGCTGCTGACCCTGAAAGCCGCGTCCATGATGGACACGGTCGGCAACAAGGTCGCCGCCAAGGAGATCGCGATGATCAAGGTCGCGGCGCCGAACATGGCGCTGCAGGTGATCGACTGGGCCATCCAGGTGCACGGCGCCGGCGGCGTCACCGACCAGTTCGGCCTGTCGTATGCCTACGCCCAGGCGCGCACGCTGCGCCTGGCCGACGGCCCGGACGAGGTGCACCGCAACGCCATCGGCAAGATGGAGCTCGGCAAGTACGTGCCGGCCGACGTCGTGAAAGCATTCGAGAAGCGGAAATCGGCTTAGTGCGAAAGGAGAGATCCATGACTGCCAATCGTCAGTTCAAGCTCGCCAAGCGTCCCGTCGGCATGGTCAAGCGCGAGGACTTCGAGTTCGTGAAGGCCGCGCCCGTACCGGAAGCCGCCGACGGCGACGTCGTCGTCAAGGTGCTGTACCTGTCGCTCGACCCGGCGATGCGCGGCTGGATGAACGATGGGAAGTCGTACATCCCGCCGGTCGGCATTGGCGAGGTCATGCGCGCCGGCGGCGTCGGCAAGGTGGTGTCGTCGAAGGATCCGGCGTTCGCGGCCGGCGACTGCGTCGTCGGCATGACCGGCATCCAGGACTACGCCGTGCTCAAAGGCAAGGCGCTCACCAAGGTCGATCCGAAACTGGCGCCGCTGCCGGTTTACCTGAGCACGCTCGGTATGCCGGGCATGACCGCGTACTTCGGGTTGCTCGACGTCGGCGCGTTCAAGCCCGGCGACACCGTCGTGGTGTCCGGCGCGGCCGGCGCGGTCGGGCAGGTGGTCGGCCAGCTGGCGAAGATCAAGGGCGCGGGCCGCGTGGTCGGTATCGCCGGCGGCGCCGACAAGTGCAAATACGTGGTCGACACGCTCGGCTTCGACGCCTGCGTCGATTACAAGCAGGGCGACATCAAAAAGCCGCTGCGCGAAGCCTGCCCCAAGGGCGTGGACCTGTACTTCGACAACGTCGGCGGCGACATCCTGGACACCGTGCTGACACAGCTCGCCATGCACGCGCGCATCGTCATCTGCGGCGCGATCTCGCAGTACAACAACACCACGCCGGTGAAAGGCCCGAGCAACTACATGTCGCTGCTGGTCAACCGCGCGACCATGAAGGGCATGGTGGTGTTCGACTTCGCCAGCCGCTACAAGGAGGCCGCGATCGAGATGGGCGGCTGGATGGCGCAGGGCAAGCTCAAGTCGCGCGAGGACATCGTCGACGGCCTGGAGACTTTTCCCGAGACGCTGCTGAAGCTGTTCAGGGGCGAGAACCTCGGCAAGCTGGTGCTGAAGGTCGCGGATGCCTGACATGCAGACGATCACCGTTACGCGCACCATCCCGGCGGCGATCGAGAAGGTGTTCGACGTGCTCGCGGACCACGCGAACTACAAGAGCTTCCCGGGCGTGAAGGAATCGTCGCTCATCCGGGAGGGCAAGCCGGACAAGAATGGCGTTGGCGCAGTGCGGCGCATCTCGACCGGAGCGGTCACGTTCGAGGAGGAAATCACCGCCTACGAGCGTCCGCGGCGCTTCGATTACCTGATCACCAAGTGCACCGCGCCCTTGGAACACGAGGGCGGCAGCCTGCGCTTCGAGAGCGTCGGCAACGCCACCAAGGTGACCTGGACCTCGGTGATGCGCGTGAAGCTGCCGATCATCGGCGGCCTGCTGACGAAGGTGATGGTCGGCAAGCTCGGCCAGGCCTTCGGCTCGATGCTCAAGGAAACCGAGCGCCGCCTGGCGGCGTAGCGCTTCGGCCGCCGCCTCAGGCGGCGACGGTGATCACGAGTGCCTGGATCGTGCCCTCGACCGCTCCGCTGCCGAAGCGCTTGGCGATCGCAGCGGTGGCGGCGTCGGTGGCCTCCTGCAGACGACCGGCGCCGCGCGCCTCGATCTCGGCGCGCAGCGGCGTGCCCTGGCAATAGCCGGTCGCCGGGCCTGCAGCGGACGCAGCCCGCGCGCGCGCGGTCACGGCCGTGATTTCCGGCACCTTCTTGAAGCCGGCGGCAGCCAGATCGCGCGCGATGATCTTGGGGTCACAGTACCCGTGCGGCGTGCGGCCGAGAAAACCCGGCGGGTCCTTGGGGAACATCGCCGCAGCCGTCTCGTGCACGATCCGCGGGAATTCGTTCTCGGCGAGACTGTCCCAGACGTTGAACGCGTAGAGGCCGCCCGGCTTGAGCACGCGCCGCGCCTCGCTGTAACCCTTGATCCGGTCCGGGAAGAACATCACGCCGAACTGGCACACCACCGCGTCGAACGAGGCATCCGCGAACGGCAGCTGCTGCGCGTCGGCCTGGCGCCATTCGACCTTGCGCCGCGTGCCGATGGCCGCGGCCTGGTCGAGCATGGCCTGGTTGAGGTCGGTGGCGACGATCTCGGCATCCGGCAGCGCGGCGCTCAGCGCGCGCGTGACCACGCCGGTGCCGGCGGCGATTTCCAGCACGCGCGCGGGCCGCAGCGGCGCCAGGCGCTTGACCATGTCGGCCGCGTAGGGCTCGAAGATCAGCGGCACCAGGTGCGTTTCGTAGATCTTCGGCACGGAACCGGTGAACGCAGCGTCTTTGGCAGTCATCGTTTCCCCAGGAAGTCGCGGATCAGGGCCGCTATTCTGTCTGGAAACTCGTGGATCACCCAGTGCGAGCCTGCCGCGATGTGCTCGATGCGCAGATCCGTGACGCACGCCTCGAGGCCGTCCAGCAGCACCGGCTGCAAGGCGGTGTCCGCGTCGCCCCAGATCACCAGCGTCGGCACCCGCACCCGGAAATCCTCCGGCCGCAACTGCGGCACGAGCTCCGGCGGGCTTGCCGGGTACAGCGGCGAGGCGCGGTAATAGTTGAGCGCGGCCGCGAGCGCGCCGGGCCGGGCCCAGGCTTCCTTGTAGCGGGCGAGGGTGGCGGCGTCGGGCCGGGTCCCGCCGTGGCGGCCCCACTCGCGGAAGAAGTAGCCGAGACGCTGGAAGTCGTTCTCGCTCAGCACACGCTCGGCCTTGTCGAGCCGGAACAGGGCCATGTAGTCGCTGGCCTGGCGCTGCTGCTCGTTGTTACGCAGCTCGCGCGCGAACATCACCGGGTGCGGCGCATTGATGATGACGAGCCGCTCGAGCAGGTCGGGGTGGCGCGCGGCGAAAGCCCAGGCGCAGGCGCCACCCCAGTCGTGCGCCACCATCACGCAGCGCTCGTAGCCGAGGTGGCCGATCAGCTGGCGCAGGTCCTCGATCTGCTGGCTGACGTGATAGGCCTGCACGCCGTCGGGCTTGTCCGACAGGTTGATGCCGCGCATGTCCGGCGCCACCGCGTGGTGGTCGCGCGCGAACTCCCCGAGCAGCGTTTCCCACGCGTACCAGAACTGCGGGAAGCCGTGCACGAACAGCACCAGCGGGCCTTCGCCCGCGGTTGCGTAATGCAGCCGCACGCCGTTGACCTCGGCGTAGCGAAGAATGGGGGACAGACCACCATTTCCACCGCCATCGGTTGCCATCAGGCTGCTCTCGCGGGAAATGGTGGTCTGTCCCCCATTTCCCAGGCGCGATGGTGCGGCAGCCCGCCCTCGTCGAGCCAGAAGGCGTCGGTCTCGGTGATGACCAGGATTTCCTCGAACTTGGCGCCGACACCGTCCTGGCCGACGTGCGGCTCGACCGCCCACAGGCCGGGTGTCGGGGGATGGTCCGAGCTGCGCGTGTGGTTCCAGTTCGGCGAACCGGTTCCGCCGAACTGCTGCGCGCCGAAGGTCTTGCCGATGAAGAACGCGGCCTGCGGCACGCCGAGGCCCCAGATGCGGCGGCGGCTCAGCCACGTGTCCGCCACCTGCGTCACCCGATGGCCCAGCACGAAGGCGATGTGCTTCTTGTGGCAGTTCTCGTAGCCGAGCTTCCTGATCTCGTCGTCGACCTCGCGGGCGATGGCGCGGAAGCTCGCGCGCTCGCGCGCGCGCAGGAGGATCAGGTCGCGCAGCGGTTTCAGCGCGCGGGTCAGCATGCGCTGCTTCTGGTTCTCGCCGAATGGCACGGCGAGCGAGGTGTCCACGGTGTAACCGAAGTAGACCGGCGCGGCGTCGAGGATGACCGGCATGCCGCGCTCTAGCCTGCGGTCGGTCGGCAACGCCTCGAGCTGGCCGAATGTGCCCGGGTAGGCGGTACGCGTGCCGAACAGCGCGACCGGCACGTGGAAATAGTGGTGCACGCCCTGCTCGTGGAAGCGCTTGCGGATGCGGCGGGTGACGTCCTTCTCGGTCTCGCCCTCGCGCAGGTCACGCGCCACGGCCTCCAGCACGGCGTACGACGCGCGCTGGTACTCCTTGAACTTCTCGAGCTCGGCGGCGGTGAAGCCGGAGATCTTCAAACGGCGTTACGCGGCGGCGGACTTGCGCGCGGGCGCCGCGGCGGGCTCGAGCAGCGCGTCGCTGAACCGGCCGAGATGGTGGTCGGCATCGCCGAACGTGGCGTTGATCAGCGTCAGGCGCTTGAAGTAATGGCCGGCGCTGGCCTCGTCGGTTACGCCGATGCCGCCGTGCAGTTGCACGGCCTGCTGGCCGACGTAGCGCGCGGCCTGGCCGATGAACACCTTGGCCGCCGACAGCGCGCGGCGCCGCTCGGCGCGGTCGGTCGAATCGGCCTTGGCCGCGGCGAGGAACATCATCGATCGCGCCTGCTCCACGTACATGACCATGTCGGCCATGCGGTGCTGCAGCACCTGGAAGCTGCCGATCGGCACGCCGAACTGCTTGCGCGTCTTGGTGTAGGACAGGGTGATCTCGAGCAGCGCCGCCATGTTGCCGACCGCCTCGGCGCACAACGCCGCGATGCCGCGGTCGATCGCGTGCTCGAGCGCCGCCAGGCCCTGGCCTTCCTTGCCGAGCAGCTCGGCGCGCGCGTTCTTGAACGAAATCTCGGCGGCGCGCTGGCCGTCGTGGGTCGGGTTGTCGCGCACGGTCACGCCCGGCGCGCTGCGCTCGACCAGGAACAGCGAGATACCGCGCTCGTCGCGCTCGCCGCCCGAGGTGCGGGCGGAGACGACCAGCGTGTCGGCCTGGGCGCCGTGCAGCACCACGGTCTTGGCGCCGTTCAGCACGTAGCCATCGCCGGTCTTCTTCGCGGTCGTCGCGACGTGCTCGAGTTCGTAGCGTCCGCCGATTTCCTCGTGCGCGAGCGCCAGCAGGCGCTCGCCGGAAGCGACGCGCGGCAGCACAGCCTGCTGCTGCGCCTCGCTGCCGATGCGGGCGACGAGGCCCGCGCCGAGCACCACGGTCGCAAGGTACGGCTCGACCACGAGGCCGCGGCCGAGCACTTCCATAACAACCATCACGTCCACCGCGTTGCCGGGCAGACCGCCGTGCGCCTCGGGCAAGCCGAGCGCGGTCAGGCCCATGTCGGCGAGCTGCTTCCACGCCGCGTGGCTGTAGCCGTCCTTCGACTTGAGGATCGCCTTGCGCTTCTCGAAGGCGTAATCTTTCTGCACGAAGCGGGCGAGCGTGTCGCGCAGCTGCTGCTGTTCGTCGGTGAGGTTGAAGTCCCTTTGAGCAGATCCCTCGCTGCGCTCGGGATGATGTTGGGCCTACAGGCCCAACATCATCTTGGTGATGATGTTGCGCTGGATTTCGTTGCTGCCGGCGTAGATCGACGCCTTGCGGAAATTGAAGTAGTCGCCGGTCAGCGGCGGGCCGAAGGCCGGTCCGGCGACCTCGCCGCCGTAGCCGGCCTCGAGCGCGGCCGGCTGCCACAGCAGTGAGTGCGCGCCGAGCGCCTGCATCATCAGCTCGGTCAGCGTCTGCTGGATGTCGCTGCCTTTCACCTTGAGCAACGAGGCTTCAGGTCCCTGACCCTTGCCCTGGTCCGAGATGACGCGCAGGTTGGTGATCTCGAGCGCCATCAGGTCGATCTCGACCTGGGCGACCTTGTCGCGGAAGCGCGCGTCCTCGATCAGCGGTTTGCCGCCCGAAGTCTGCTCGGCGGCGTAGCGCTTGAGCTGCTTGAGCCAGCGCTTGCAGAAGCCGACGCCGGCGTTGCCGGTGCGCTCGTGGCCGAGCAGGTACTTGGCGTAAGTCCAACCCTTGTTCGGTTCGCCGACCAGGTTCTGCGCCGGCACTTCGACGTTCTCGAACCAGACCTCGTTAATCTCGTGCTCCATGTCGAGCATGATGATCGGCCGCACCGTTACGCCCTTGCTCTTCATGTCGATCAGCAGGAACGAGATGCCCTCCTGCGCGCGCACGTCGGAAGCGGTGCGCACCAGGCAGAAGATCCAGTCGGCGTGCTGAGCCAGCGTGGTCCAGGTCTTCTGGCCATTCACGACGTACTTGCCTGCCCCGGACCCCGATCCGGGGTCGCCCTGGGGCTCGGCCTTGGTCTTGAGCGAGGCGAGGTCGGAGCCGGAGCCCGGCTCGGAGTAGCCCTGGCACCACCAGTCTTCGCCCGAGAGAATCCGCGGCAGGAAATAGTCCTTCTGCGCCTGGCTGCCAAACTTCATGATCACGGGCGCGACCATGCGCAGGCCGAACGGCATGGTCTGCGGCGCGCCGGCGTCGGCGCACTCCTCCTCGAAGATGTACTGCTGCACGGCGTTCCAGCCGGTGCCACCGTATTCCGTCGGCCAGGTGTGGCCGATCCAGCCCTGTTTGTGGAGCGCGCGGTGCCAGCGCAGGTAGTCCTCTTTCTCGAGGCGCTTGCCCTGGATCACCTTGGCGCTGACGTCCTTGGGCAGGTGAGTGCGGACGAACGCGCGTACTTCCTCACGGAAGCGCTTCTCTTCGGGGCTGAACTCGAAATCCATGGGGGCTCCGGCGGCAAGCGGTCCCAGCATATGCGGGGGCGCTCCATCGAACAAATGAATTTGCTTGATGGTCCTTTATTAGGTTGGCTCATGGGCGGCGGGCAGCTTCGCCGCACGGAGGCGCTCCTACAAGCAATCGAAAGTGACGTGACACAGCTGGGCGCCGCGCGGATCGCCGACCATCTGCGCGCCCATCTGGTTGCAGACGTAGCCGATGCCGACCTGCGCCTCGAGGTTGGCGGCGCCGATCGAGCCGCCCCAGCCGCCGTGGCCGAAAGTCTTCGGCGAGGGGCCGAGCATGTTCATCTGGTTGAAGGTCACGCCCATCGCCCAGTTGTCGGTGAAGTTGAGCAGCGCGTCGACGCGATCCCTCTGCACCTGCGTCATGGTCATGATCGTTTCGCCCCTCATCAGGCGCCGGCCGTCGAGCTCGCCGCGATTGGCGATCGCGGCGTATCCGCGCGCGACGCCGTTGGCCGAGGCATGGCCGTTGGCGGCGGGGATTTCCGCCGCGCGCCAGGCCGGCGCGTTGCAGACC
>JBOICR010000006.1:0-9348 GCA_050740195.1 Nevskiaceae bacterium
CGGCTGCTCTGTCTACCCTCGCGAGCTGGTCAAGGCCGTTTTGCGGCACAACGCCGCCGCTGTGGTCTTCAGCCACAACCACCCTTCGGGGGTAGCCGAGCCCAGCTCGGCCGACAGGACGCTTACAGAGCGCCTCAAGAGCGCGCTCGCGCAGATCGACGTCCGGGTACTGGATCACTTCGTGGTCGGCGGCACGACATGCGTCAGCTTTGCCGAGCGCGGCTGGATTTGAGCCATGTTCCTCATAGCTCTGATCACCGTCGTCGGCTTCGCCATCTACCTCAACAAGATCGGCGCACGGAATTTCCGCCGGCTGATGGCCTTCGAAATCTACGTGGACCTGGC
Source organism: Nevskiaceae bacterium (assembly GCA_050740195.1). Lineage (GTDB taxonomy): Bacteria > Pseudomonadota > Gammaproteobacteria > Nevskiales > Nevskiaceae > JACPFV01. Next base: position 346 of record JBOICR010000006.1, read on the forward strand.
GGCAGACGTGATCCTGGTGCTGATGTTCTCGAGCAGCGGCACGTTCCAGGGCGCGGCCGTAGGCGCCATCGCCGGCCTGATGTTCAACGCCACCGTGTTCGTCCTCAAGCGCTTTAACGGCTGGGACGAGCTGCGGACGGTCACCTGCAAGGCCTGCCAGCATCCGCACCGGGAATGGACCACCCATGAGGGTCTTGGCTGGTGGTTTCTGGTGCCACCTCCCCTTCGCGGCTTCCTCGCGGCGAAAGCTGGCCAGCGGGCTTCGTAGAGGCTCAGAATCGTCGGACAAGCAAGCATCATCGCCATGGCGTTCGGAGCGCCGCCATGCGGGCTCACCGTGCTCCAGAGTGGACTTACCGTGGACTTACGGCACATCCGGAGTTTCTCAGGATCTCCTGAGGAATCGCCTAAGTGCCTGATCGAGATGGCGCGCCCGGCAGGATTCGAACCTGCGACCCCTGCCTTCGGAGGGCAGTACTCTATCCAGCTGAGCTACGGGCGCCCGGAACTGGGCGCGCATTGTAAACGCTCCAGACCGCGGCCAGCGCAGCTCGCAGATCCGGGTAACGGAAGGCGAACCCCTCGGTCTGGGCGCGCGCCGGCACGACCTTCTGCCCGGTCAGCAGCAGGTGCGCCATCTCGCCGACCAGCAGGCGGACCATGAAGGCGGGCATCGGCAGCACGGCCGGGCGGTGCAGCGAGGCGCCGAGCGCCCGGGCAAAGTCCCGGTTGGTGGCCGGATTCGGCGCGGTGGCGTTGTAGGCGCCGGTGCGACCATCATCGGCCAGCAGCCACAGGATCAGGGCCACCCAATCGTCCCGGTGGATCCACGACATCCACTGCCGGCCGTCGCCCAGGTGCCCGCCGAGCCCCAGGGAGAACGGCAGCTTCATCGCGGCCAGCGCGCCGCCGCCGACGCCCAGCACGATGCCGGTGCGGACGCGGCAAACCCGCACGCCCAGGCCCTCTGCCTTGCGCGCCTCGGCCTCCCACTGCGCGCACAGCGTGCTCTGGAACTCGTCGCGCGGCGGCGCGTTCTCGTCGAGCGGCTCGTCGCCGCGCGCACCGTAGTAGCCGACCGCCGAGCCCGACACCAGCACGCCCGGCTTGCGCGGCAGGCGCGCCATCCAGTCGACCAGCGCGCGCGTGGTGCCGGCGCGGCTGTCGACGAACGCGCGCTTGCGCGCCTCGGTCCAGCGCTGCGCGCCGAGGCTTTCGCCGGCCAGGTTCACGATCGCCTGCGGCGCATCGGCCGGCAGCGCTTCGAGCGCGGCGGCGCCGGGCGGCAGCAGACGCGCGGCGCGCGCGCGATCGCGCGTCAGTACGCTGACCGCGTGGCCCTGCGCCAGCAGGGTGGCGCACAGGGCGCGGCCGAGGAAGCCGGTGCCGCCGGTGACCAGCACATGCATGGCCGATGATGGGCCGCTATGCTGCGCGCCCGCAACCGGCTTCCCCACCGATGCCATCCGGATTCCAGAGCGGTTTTTGGGCCGCGGTCTGCGCCTTCCTGGTCTGGGGCGTGTTCCCGATCTACTGGAAGTGGCTCGCGCAGGTGCCGGCGCTGCAGATCATGGCGCACCGCCTGGTGTGGTGTTTCGTCCTGGTCGCGGCCTGGCTGACCCTGCGGCGCGGCCCCTCGTGGTGGCGGCCGCTGGTCGCGCAGCCGCGCCTGCTGAAGCTGCTGTCCGCCAGCGCGGTGCTGATCGCGCTGAACTGGTGGCTGTACATCTGGGCGGTCAACGCGGGACACATCGTCGAGACCAGCCTGGGCTACTTCATCAATCCGCTGGTCAACGTGCTGCTCGGCGTCGCGGTACTCGGCGAGCGCCTCAACCCGCGGCAGTGGCTCGCGGTGGCGGTCGCCGCCGCCGGCGTCGCCTGGCTGACGCTGCAACACGGCGCGCCGCCGTGGATCGCGCTGGCGCTGGCGTTCTCGTTCGGCCTGTACGGGCTGATCCGCAAGGTCGCGGTGGTGGAATCCACGCCGGCGCTGGGCCTGGAGAGCAGCATCCTGTTCCTGCCGGCCGTCGCATACCTCGTGTGGGCGCAGGCCGCCGGCGCGGGCAGTTTCTTTCACACCGGGGTCACGGTCGATGCGCTGCTGGTCGCCTCCGGCCTGGTCACCGCACTGCCGCTGATCCTGTTCGCCTACGGCGCGCAGCGCATCCCGTATTCGCTGGTCGGGATCCTGCAGTACATCGCGCCGAGCCTCCAGCTCGCCTGCGGCGTGCTGCTCTACGGCGAGCCGTTCAGCGCGGTGCAGGCGCAGGGCTTCGCCTGCATCTGGCTGGCGCTCGGGATCTACGCCGGCGACGGACTGCTGCGGCTCAGAGCGTCTCGAGCAGCGCGGTAAGGCGCGCGAGCGCGCCGCGGTTGGCCTGCAGCACGCTGCGCCCGGACTCGCCCATCGCCGCGCGCGCGGCGCCATCGTGGAACAGCTTGGACAGCGCCGGCTCGAGCTCCAGCGAGCCGTCGACCTGCCGCGCCGCGCCGCGGTCGAGCAGCAGCGCGCGCGCCGGCTCGAAATTGAACATGTAGGGCCCGAACAGCACCGGCAGGCCGAGCGCCGCCGGCTCCAGCACGTTGTGCCCGCCGACTTCGACCAGGCTGCCGCCGACGAAAGCAATGTCGGCGGCGCCGAAGTACATCGCCAGCTCGCCCATGCTGTCGCCGACCAGCACCTGCACGCCCTCCAGCACGGCGCTGTCGCCCAGCGCGCCGCGGCGCATCGTCCGCAGTCCCGATTGTTCGGCCAGGCGGGCGACGGCATCGAACCGGTCCGGATGACGAGGCACCAGGATCAGCACCGCCTGGCGCTGGCGCGCCAGCAGGATCTTGTGCGCGCGCAGCGCGGCCTCCTCCTCGCCCTCGTGCGTGCTGGCGGCGACCCACACCGGGCGCGCCGTGCCCCAGCGCGCGCGCAGCGCCCGGCCGGCGGCGACCTGCGCTTCGGGCAGCTCGACGTCGAACTTGAGGTTGCCGAGCACGTGCACGCGGCCGGGGTCCGCGCCGAGCTCGCGGAAGCGCGCGGCGTCCTCCTCGCTCTGCGCCGCGATCGCCGCGCATTGCGCGAGCGTCTGTGCCGCGAGCCCGCGCACGGCGCGGTAGCGGCCGATCGAGCGCGGCGACAGCCGTGCGTTGGCGATCACGATCTTCGCCCCGCGCCGTCCCAGCGCGTGGTACAGGTTCGGCCACAGCTCGGTTTCCATCACGATCACGCAGCGGGGCTGTACGCGATCGAGGAAGCGGCTCACCGCGCCGGGCAGGTCGTAGGGCGCATAGGCGTGCGCGACGCGATCGCCGAGCGCCGCCAGCACGCGCTCCGATCCGGCCGGGGTGGTGGTGGTGACGAGCACCGCGCCGTCGCCGTGGCGCTGGGCCAGGTGGCGCACCAGCGGCAGCGCCGCCGCGACCTCGCCGACCGAAACGGCGTGCACCCAGACGGCAGCGCCCTGCTGGCGGCGCGGCACGAAGCCGAAGCGCTCCGGCAGGCGCCGCCACCAGCCGCGCTGGCGCAGCCCGAGCCACGCCAGGTGCAGCAGCACCAGCGGCATCAGCAGATAGAGCAGCGCGGAGTACAGAAAACGCATCGCGGCGCAGAATACAATGTGCGCCCATGAACGCGCCGCCGTTCCGTTGGGCCCTCCTCTCGCCGCACCATTGGCCCGCCTGGCTGGGCGTCGGCCTGCTGCGGCTGGTCTGCCTGCTGCCGATCCCGTGGCTGGTGCGCCTGGGTGAAGGCATCGGCTGGCTGTTCGGCCGCCTCGCCCCCGGCCGCCGCAGCGTGGTGCGCGTGAACCTGAAGCTGTGCTTCCCGCAGCAGGACGAGGCGACCCGCGAGCGCGCGGTCAACGCGCATTTCCGGGCGCTCGGCGCGGGCCTGTTCGAGGCCTGCCTGGCCTGGTGGGCGTCGGACGAGCAGCTGCGGCGCCAGGGCGAGGTCGTCGGCATCGAGAACCTCGAGCGGGCGATGGCCGACGGCAGCGGCGTGCTGCTGCTGACCGGCCATTTCACGACGCTCGAGCTGTGCGCGCGCTACCTGCTGGTCTACGGCCAGCCGTTCCACGCGATGTACCGGCCGATCAAGAACCCGGTGATGGATTTCATGATGCATCGCTGGCGCGAGAACGTCGCCGGCCTGCCGCCGCTGCCGCGCGAGGAACTGCGCCCGCTGGTCCGCGCGCTGCGCGACGGCCGCCGGGTCTGGTACGGGCCGGACCAGACGCTGGACCGCCGCGAGGGCGTGTTCGTGCCGTTCTTCGGGGTGCCGACGCTGATGGTGACGGCGACCTCAAGGCTGGCGCAGATGGGCCGCGCGAAGGTCGTGCCGTACCTGCCCGAGCGGATCGGCAGCCGCTATCGGGTCACGGTGCTGCCGGCGCTCGAGAATTTCCCCAGCGGGGACGACGCCGCGGACGCGGCTCGCATCATCGGCGCGATCGAGGAAGGCGTGCGGCGCGCGCCGGACCAGTACTTCTGGGTGCACCGCCGCTTCAAGGTGCGGCCGCCCGGCGAAAAGAGCCCCTACTAGCCAACGTGCCCTAGCCGGGCCGCAAGTGCCTCAGCGCTTGCCGCGCTCCTTGCGCACCTTGTCGACCAGGAATTCGGTCACCGCCAGCGTGCCGCCCAGGCCGCCGGCGATGTTGGGCGACGCCACGTACTGGCCGTTCACGACCAGGGCGGGCACGCTGGAGATGCCCATCTCCCGCAGCACGTTCTCGCCGCGGCGGAAGCCGGCGTCGGTCGCGAAACCGCTGTACGCACCGTCGAAGTCCGCGGCCGGCACGCCGGTCGTCCCGACGAACAGCGCGCGCACTTCCTCGAGCGTCGCCATCGCGCGACGCTCGCGGTGCATCGCACCGAACAGCGCCGGATGGAACTTGTCGAGCACGCCGAGCATGCGCGCGGCGTAGAACGCCTTGTTGCGCACGTCGCCGCCGCGCTGGCCGAGCGTGTGCGGCATCCGCACGAACTCGACGTCGGCCGGCTGCTTCGCCAGCCACTTCTGCAGCGCCGGCTCGAAGTCGTAGCAGTGCGGGCAGCTGTAGGCGAACACCTCCATCACCTCGATCCTGTTCGGGTTCGCCGGCGTCTGCACCGACAGCACGCGCGTGTAGTGCTCGCCGAACTTGTACTTGGGCTCATCGGCGCCAGAGCACGCCAGCGGCAGCAGCGCCATCAGCACCACGAGGGCGCGAGACATGACTTTCATGGGAAACGGACTCCGTGGAGCGGTATTGCGGCGGTCAGCGCAGACCGTTGACGTACGACGCGAGCGCCTCGATCTCGGCATCGGTCAGCCTGGCGGCGACCGCCGACATCGTCTGGAAACCGGCGTGCGGGATCGCCGCGCCGGCGCGGTACTGGCGCAGCACGTTCGACACGTACTTCGAATGCTGGCCGCCAATGCGCGGATACCGGGCTGCCGCGTTGCCGTGGCCCTGCGGGCCGTGGCAGGCGGAGCAGGCCGGCAGCGCGCGCGCGGCATCGCCGGCGCGATAGAGCTTTTGCGCCGTCTTCACCGCGTCGGGGCTGGCGACACCGGGCGAAGGCTTCTGCGCCGCGAAGTACGCGGCGAGGTCGCGCATGTCCTGGTCCGAGAGGCCGGCGGCCTGCGGGCCCATCACCGGCGACGGGCGCTCCCTGCTCTTGAGCCCCTTGAGCTGGTCGTAGGTGAAGGCCGCATGCTGGCCGGCGAGCTTGGGCCATTCGGGGTTGCTGCTGTTGCCACCCGGGCCGTGGCAGGCTCCGCACACGGCGGCCTTGCCGGCGCCGGCTTCGGCGCTGCCGCCGGTGAACGGATCGGCCTTCGCGGCTTCCTGCGCCCACACCGCAGGCGCGGCCAGCAGCAAGGCGACGAGCACGACAGGCTTCATGAAACACTCCGCTTGGATGGCAAAATCTTACACCACGGCCCCCGGACTGACACTTTGGAGACACCCAACCCTTTCGCCAGCGCCCGCTTCCTGACCTCGGCGGCGCAGCTCGAGCAACTGCCCGCGCCCGACCGCCCCGAGTTTGCGCTCGCGGGGCGCTCCAACGCCGGCAAGTCCAGCGCGCTGAACGCGCTGTGCGGCCGGCGGCAGCTCGCGCGCGTCAGCAACACGCCGGGGCGCACGCAACTGCTGAACTTCTTCGAGACCGCGGACGGCCGGCTGGTCGACCTGCCCGGCTACGGTTTCGCCAAGGCGCCAAAGTCCGTGCGCGAAGGCTGGGGCCGGCTGATCGAGGCGTATCTCGCGTCGCGCGAGTGCCTGCGCGGCCTGGCGATCGTGATGGACGCGCGCCATCCGCTGACCGGCTTCGACCGGATGATGCTGGAGTGGGTCGACGCGCAGCAGCTGCCCTGCCACTTGCTGCTGACCAAGGCCGACAAGCTCACCTCCGCCAAAGCGCGCACAACGCTGCGCGAAGTGCAGGCCGAGCTGCCGCGCCTGCACCCGCGAGCGTCCGCACAGCTGTTCTCCTCGCAAACGCGGCAGGGTGTCGACGAAGCGCGACAGGTTCTGCACATGTGGCTGCGCCCGAGCGAATAGCTCGACCCGGCCTATCCCCGGCTGGCGGCTCCGCTTCGCTCGCCGCCACCGGAGATATGTCCTGCGCGCGTCAGCCGGCAACTCCAAAGTCCAACTAGGTTCGGCCGCGCGCAGGCATAAAAAAACCCGGTGGTTCGGGGGGGAACCACCGGGCAACCATTTCCGGCTTTTGGGGGTGCCGGAGCTCCGTCCAGGGAGTAGAGACGGAGGGCGTCGGGGGGACGCCGACATATCTGACCGGGGCCCCGAAACTTAGTTCCGCGCCGCGCTAACCCCTTGATTCAGGAAGATGCGTGGCCCTGCCCCTGGTGCGCCTCGTCCCAGTTGGCGCCGATACCCCAGTCGGCCACCAGCGGAACCGAGAGTTGCGCGACCCGGCACATGCGCTCGGCCAGCGACGGCGCGAGCTTCGCCAGCTCGGCGGACGGCCCCTCGAACACCAGTTCGTCGTGGACCTGCATGATCATCAGGATCCGCGGGGACCGGCGCAGTTCGCGATCGAGGTCGACCATCGACAGCTTGATGAGATCGGCGGCCGTGCCCTGCAGCGGCGCGTTGATCGCGGTGCGCTCGGCGTACTGGCGCTGCGCGGCGTTGCGCGACTTGATATCCGCGAGGTACAGGCGGCGCCCGAACAGCGTCTCGACATAGCCCTGCTCGCGCGCCTTGGCGCGGGTGTCGTCCATGTAGGACTTCACGCCGGCGTAGCGCGCGAAGAACGTGTCCATGTAGGTCTGGGCCTCGGCGCGCGGCACGTCGAGTTGCTTGGCCAGGCCGAACGCGGACATGCCGTAGATCAGCCCGAAGTTGATCGCTTTCACCGCGCGGCGCTGGTCGGCGCTGACCTGGTCCACCGGCACGCCGAACACTTCGGCCGCGGTCGCCTTGTGGATGTCGTGGCCGCTCTTGAACGCGCTCGTCAGGCGCGGATCGCCCGACAGGTGCGCCATCAGGCGCAGTTCGATCTGCGAGTAGTCGATCGACAGCAGCGCGCGGCCCTTCTCGGCAACGAAGGCCTGGCGGATGCGCCGGCCCTCGTCGGTGCGAACCGGGATGTTCTGCAGGTTCGGGTCGTTCGACGACAGCCGGCCGGTCGCGGCAACCGCCTGGCCATAGGAAGTGTGGATGCGGCCGGTCTTCGCGTTGATCGCAAGGGGCAACGCCTCGGTATATGTCGAGCGCAGCTTCGACAGTTCGCGCCAGTCGAGGATCTTGCGCGGCAGCGCGTGCTGCTCGGCGAGCTGCTCGAGCACGTCCTCGCTGGTCGACGGCTGGCCCTTGGGCGTTTTCGCCAGCACCGGCAGCTTGAGCTTGTCGTACAGGATCTTCTGCAGCTGCAGCGGCGAGCCGAGGTTGAACTCGCCGCCGGCTTCCTTGAACGCCTCGCCCTGCAGCTGCTGCATCCGGTGGCCGAACTCGTGGCTGATGCTCTTGAGCTGCGCGGCGTCGACGAACACGCCGTTCTGCTCGATGCGTGCCAGCACCGGCACCAACGGCATCTCGATCGTCTCGAACACCTTCAACAGCGCCGGCACGGCCGCGACCTTCGGGTGCAAGTGCCGATGCAGCCGCAGCGTGATGTCGGCGTCCTCGGCGGCGTAGTCGGCGGCCTTGTCGACCGGCACCTGGGCGAACGACACCTGCGCCTTGCCCTTGCCGGCGACGTCCGCGAACGTGATGGTCTTGTGGCCGAGGTGCTGCTCGGCCATCGTGTCCATGTCGTGGCGCCAGCCGGCCGCGTCTAGCACGTAGGACTCGAGCATCGTATCGAACGCCACGCCGCGCACCTCGATGCCGTAGCGCGACAGCACGTTGAGGTCGTACTTGATGTGTTGCCCGACCTTCGGTTTCTTCTCGTCCTGCAGCAGCGCCTTCAGGCGCGACAGCACCAACTCGAGCGGCAGCTGCTCAGGCGCACCGAGATAGCGGTGCCCGACCGGCACGTACCAGCCGTGGCCCGGCTCGACCGCGAACGACAGCCCGACGAGGTTGGCGCGCATCGAGTCGAGCGCGTCGGTCTCGGTGTCGACCGAGATCAAGGCGGCCTTGCCGAGCTTGCCGACCATTGCCTCGAGCGCCTTCTCGTCGAGCACGGTGTCGGCGCGGGTTTTCTGTGCCTTGTAATCCGCCTGTGTCTTGTCATCCCCGCGTACGCGGGGATCCAGCGTTGGCGCACCGCCCTCTGGATTCCCGCTTTCGCGGGAATGACCCAGCTCGTCCAGCCAGGTCTTGAAGCCCAGCCGCTGATAGAGCGCGGCGAGACGTGGCACGTCCGGCTTGCCTTGCACCAATGCATCGAGCGCGAGCGGCAGCTCGAGGTCGGCACGGATCGTCACCAGTCGGCGCGCCAGCGGAATCCGGTCGAGGCCGGCGCGCAGGTTCTCGCCCGCCTTGCCGGGCATGTCCGGCGCGGCCTTGACCAGCGCATCGAGCGAGCCGTGCTCCTCGAGCCATTTCGCCGCCGTCT
>JBOICR010000007.1:0-3624 GCA_050740195.1 Nevskiaceae bacterium
GCGGCAGCGAAGACGAGGAGTGGGGCACGCTGCTGGACCGGCTGCGCGCCCGGCTCGGCCCCGAGACCGTGCGCAGCCTCGGGCTCGCCGCCGATCACCGCCCCGAGAAATCCTGGTGCTCGCTGCCGGACGGAAGCACTCGGGGGCAGGCTTCAGGCGCGACTGGCGCGCGCCGGCCGCTGTGGTTGTTGCCAGAGCCGCAGCCGCTGGCGCAGATGCCGCAATGCATCGCCGGCCCCGAGCGCATCGAAGGCGGCTGGTGGGACGGCCTCGACGCCACGCGTGATTACTACGTCGCACGGTCGGGCGCCGCGCGGCTGTGGGTGTACCGCGAGCGCGGATCCGGCGGCTGGTTCCTGCAGGGCCTGTGGTCGTGACCCAATCACAATGATGTATGCCGAGCTGCATTGCCTCAGCAACTTTTCGTTCCTGCGCGGCGCCTCGTACCCCGGCGAGCTGGTGCGCGAGGCGCATCGGCTCGGCTACTCGGCGCTGGCGCTGACCGACGAGTGCTCGATGGCCGGAATCGTCCGCGCCTGGGAAGCCTCGAAGGAGACCGGCCTTGCGCTGGTCACCGGCGCCGAGTTCACGCTCGAGAAGCATCCGGAAACAGGGGGCCTCAAGCTCGTGCTGCTGGCGCAGGATCACGACGGCTACAGCGAGATCTGCCGGCTGATCACGCTCGGCCGCCGACGCGCGGGCAAGGGCGCCTATCGGCTGACGCGGGAGGACTTGTCTGCCGGCGCACGCGGCTGCCAGCTGCTGTGGCTGCCGCCGGCGCAGATCACCGAGAGCGACGCCGGCTGGGTCCGTGACTGTTTCGGCGAGCGTGCCCATGTCGCGGTGGAACTGCATCGCGACGGCACGGACGCCGAGCGGCTCGAGCAGCTGCACGGGCTTTCGCGGCGCAGCGGCCTGCCGCTGGTGGCCGCCGGCGACGTGCACATGCATGCGCGCAGCCGGCGCCGGCTGCAGGACACGCTGACCGCGGTGCGCCACGGTTGCACCCTGAAAGACGCTGGCTACCGGTTGTTTCCGAACGGCGAGCGACACCTGCGCCCGCTGAAAGTCCTGGGAAAGGCCTACCCGCCGGAATTGCTGGCCGCCAGCGCGCAGCTCGCGCAGCGCTGTCGCTTCACGCTCGACCAACTGCGCTATGAGTACCCGCACGAACTGGTGCCAGCCGGGCACACGGCCTCGAGCTGGCTGCGCGCGTTGACCGGGGAGGGCATGGCCCGACGCTGGCCGGCCGGCGTCAAAACCGAGGTGCGCGAACTGGTCGAGAAAGAGCTCAAGCTGATCGCGCAGCTGCGCTATGAGCATTTCTTCCTGACGGTGCAGGACCTGGTGGCGTACGCGCGCTCGCGCGGCATCCTGTGCCAGGGCCGCGGCTCGGCCGCCAACTCGGCGGTTTGCTACTGCCTCGGCGTGACCGAGGTCGACCCCGCGCGGATGAACCTGCTGTTCGAGCGCTTCATCAGCGCCGAGCGCAACGAACCGCCCGACATCGACGTGGATTTCGAGCACGAGCGGCGCGAGGAGGTCATCCAGTACGTTTACGGCAAGTACGGCCGCCATCGCGCGGCGCTGGCGGCGACCGTGATCTGCTACCGGCCGCGCAGCGCGATCCGCGACGTCGGCAAGGCGCTGGGTTTCTCGCTCGAGCAGGTGGACCGGCTCGCCAGGTCCGTCGCCTGGTGGGACGAGCCGGGCGCCCTGGCCGAGCGCCTCGAGGACCAGGGCCTCGATCCGCAATCACGGCCGGTGAAGGACCTGATGCTGTTGGTGAGCGAGCTGGCCGGCTTTCCGCGCCACCTGTCGCAGCACGTCGGCGGCTTCGTGATTTCAGATCGCCCGTTGAGCGAACTGGTGCCGGTCGAGAACGCGGCGATGGCCGACCGCACCGTGATCCAGTGGGACAAGGACGACCTCGAGTCGCTCGGCCTGCTCAAGGTGGACTGTCTCGCGCTGGGCATGCTGTCGGCGATCCGCCGGGCGCTGGGCCTGATCGGCGGCTTCCGCGGCGCGCCGATGGCGCTGGCCGACATTCCAGCCGAGGACCCGGCGACCTACGACATGATCGGGCGCGGCGAGACCACCGGCGTATTCCAGATCGAGAGCCGCGCGCAGATGTCGATGCTGCCGCGCCTGAAGCCGCGCAATTTCTACGACCTCGTGATCGAGGTCGCGATCATCCGGCCGGGCCCGATCCAGGGCGGCATGGTCCATCCATTCCTGCGCCGCCGGCAGGGCCTGGAGAAAGTGGACTACCCGAGCGAGGCGCTGAAGAAGGTGCTCGAGCGCACGCTCGGCGTGCCGCTGTTCCAGGAGCAGGTCATGCAGATCGCGATGGTCGCTGCCGGCTTCACGCCGGGCGAGGCGGACCAGGTGCGCCGCTCGATGGCGGCGTGGAAGCGCCACGGCGGGCTCGAGCATTTTCACGACCGGCTGATGCAGGGCATGGCCGAGCGCGGTTATCCGCGGGATTTCGCCGAGCGCATCTACCAGCAGGTGCTCGGCTTCGGCTCGTACGGCTTCCCCGAGTCGCACGCCGCGAGCTTCGCCCTGTTGACCTATGTCTCGTGCTGGCTCAAGTGCCACCAGCCCGCGGCCTTTCTCGCGGGCCTGCTGAATGCGCAGCCGATGGGGTTCTACGCGCCGGCGCAGCTGATCAACGAGGCCCGGCGTGGCGGAGTGGGGCTGCGCCCGGCCGACGTGCTGCACAGCGACTGGGACTGCACGCTCGAACGGGGTTTTGCTCGGGATGACACAAGGCCAGTGGTGCGCCTGGGCCTGCGCATGATCGCGAAACTGCCGGAGGCCGAGGCGCAGCGGATCGTCGAGTTGCGCCGGGCCGGCGCTTCGTTCGCCGGACTCAACGAGCTCGCGCATCGCGCGCAGCTCACACGGCGCGCGCTGAATGCGCTGGCCGATGCCGGCGCGCTACGCGGCCTGGTCGGCCACCGCCACGGCGCGCGCTGGGCAGCCAACGGCGTGCAGCCGCTGACCGGGTTGCTGGCCGGGGTGCCCGCGAGCGAGCCGCCGGTGGCGTTACCGGAGCCGTCTGAAGGCCGGGAGATCCTCGCCGATTACCGCTCGCTGGGGCTGACGCTGGGCCGCCATCCGTTGGCGCTGCTGCGCGAGCGGTTGGCGCGCAAGCACATCCTCGCGGCCTCCGACCTGCACGGCCTGCCGAACGGCCGGAGCGTGAAAGTCGCCGGTATCGTCACGCATCGCCAACGCCCGCAGACCGCGTCCGGCGTGGTGTTCGCGACGCTGGAAGACGAGACCGGCACGGCGAACCTGATCATCTGGCCCAAGGTGATGGAGCGCCAGCTCGACGCGGTGCTGCACGCGAGCCTGATGCTGGTCGAGGGCGAATTGCAGAGCGAACAGGGCGTGATTCACGTCATCGCCCGCGACATCCGCGATTGCAGCGGCTGGCTCGGCGGCCTGCGCACGCCGTCGCGCGACTTCCACTGAAGTCCGGCGGGGCGCACGGTTACTTCCAGCGGCTGGTTTTCTCCGCGAAATCGGCGGCCTTGGCGCGCACCACGCAGAAGCGCTGGCCGGTCGGAGCCTCCATCACCCACCAGGTGTTGAGCTTCTGCACCTCGATGTGCA
>JBOICR010000008.1:0-12684 GCA_050740195.1 Nevskiaceae bacterium
CGTCCGCCTTGGTGCTCTCGGCCAGCTTCCGCTCCCCGGCGTCGTGCACGAAGATCGCCGTGCGGTACTGGTTGCCGTAGTCGCAGAACTGCCGGTCCTTCACCGTCGGGTCGACGCTGTGCCAATACACAGCCAGGAGCTTGGTGTAGCTGACCTTGGCCGGGTCGTAGCGCACTTCGACCGCCTCGGCGTGGCCGCTGCCGCCGGCCGAGACTTCCTTGTAGGTCGGGTTGGCCGTCCTGCCGCCGATGTAGCCACTGACCGCCGAAATCACGCCCGGCACTTTCTCGAAGTCCGATTCGGTGCACCAGAAGCAGCCGCCGGCGAAGGTCGCGACCGCTTCGGCGGCGTAGACATTCGTCATTCCCGCGAAAGCGGGAATCCAGAGCAGTAGCGCCGCCAGACGGGATCCCCGCCTGCGCGGGGATGACGGGGCCACGCTCATGAGCGCAGCGCCCGAGCCTTTTCGCCGGCCGGCACGAACTCGAGCGCAAGGCCGTTGTTGCAGTAGCGCAGGCCGGTGGGTTCCGGGCCGTCTTCGAACACGTGGCCCTGGTGCCCACCGCAGCGCGCGCAGTGATACTCGGTGCGCGGCAGGAACAGCTTGAAGTCGCGGCTGGTGCCGACATGGCCCTTCATCGTGTCGAAGAAGCTCGGCCAGCCGGTGCCGCTGTCGTACTTCATTTTCGACTCGAACAGCGGCAGGTAGCACGCGGCGCAGACGAACACGCCGTCGCGCTTCTCCTGGTTCAGCGGGCTCGAACCGGGGCGTTCGGTGTCCTCCTCGAACAGGATCGCGTAGCGCTCGGGCGGCAGCAGTTTCTTCCACTCGTCCTTGGATTTCTTCAGCGCCTCGACGGTGGGCCCGGCCGGCGTGGCGGCCTCGGTTTTGCGGAAAAAGGGCATGGTGAGCGCGGCTCCGATCAGGCCTTGCAGCAGGTGGCGGCGGTTCATGGAGCCATTAGACATCAACGCCGGCCGCCTGGCGTGCGGGATTTAGGTCCTACCGTTCAATCCCTGAAACGCTTCAGCAGGTCGCTGTAGGCGTCGATGCGCCGGTCGCGCAGGAACGGCCACCAGCGCCGCACGTTCTCGCTGCGGGCGAGGTCCACGTCGACCACCAGCACCTCGGGTTTCTCCTCGCCGCCGATGGCGAGGAACTCGCCCTGCGGGCCGCAGGCGAAGCTGTGGCCCCAGAACCGGGAGCCCTTGGTCTGGCCGGACGGGTCCGGCTCGAAGCCGACGCGGTTGGCGACCACCACCGGCACGCCGTTGGCCACCGCGTGCGCGCGCTGGATCGTGACCCAGGCATCGCGCTGGCGCGTCTGCTCGTCCTTGGCGTCGACCGGGTTCCAGCCGATCGCGGTCGGGTACAGCAGCAGTTGCGCGCCGGCCAGCGCCATCAGGCGCGCGCCTTCCGGATACCACTGGTCCCAGCACACCAGCACGCCGAGCTTGCCGACCGAGGTCTGGATCGGCGTGAAGCCGAGGTCGCCGGGCGTGAAATAGAACTTCTCGTAATAGCCAGGATCGTCCGGGATGTGCATCTTGCGGTACTTGCCGACGATGCGGCCGTCGGTTTCGAACACGACCGCAGTGTTGTGATACAGCCCGGCCGCGCGCTTCTCGAACAGCGATCCGACCAGCACGATGCCGAGCTCCCTGGCCAGCGCGCCGAGGCGCTCGCTCGACGGCCCCGGGATCGGCTCGGCCAGCTCGAACAGCCCGGCGTCCTCGTGCTGGCAGAAGTAGACGCTGGCGTGCAGTTCCTGCAGCAGCACCAGCTGCGCGCCGCGGCGCGCGGCGTCGCGCACGCCGGCCTCGCTGGCTTTCAGGTTGGCTTCGCGGTCCTCGCCGCAGCTCTGCTGCACGAGGCCGACGCGGAGGTTCTTGGTCGCAGTCATGGGGTCGCGGTCATGGCGCCTTCGGAATCTGCATCGTCACGCAATGCAGGCTGCCATATTGGTGAATGAGGGCGCGGCAATCAATGCCGACGACTTCGCGATTGGGGAAGCACGGCCGCAGGCGCTCGAGCGCGACCTTGTCCGCGTCGCAGCTGTAGGTCGGTACCAGCACGCCGCCGTTGACGATCAGGAAATTGGCATAGCCGGCCGGCAGGCGCTTGCCGTTGTCGTCGTGGATCGCCTCCGGCAGCGGCAGCGGCACCAGCTTGTAGGGCTTGCCCCACGGGTCGCGCAGCGCGGCGAGCTCGGCTGCCATCGCGTCGAGCTCCTCGTAGTGCGCGTCGGCGCGGTTGTCGCAGGCCTGGTAGGCGATCGTACCCGGATCGCAGAAGCGCGCGATCGTGTCGATGTGGCCGTCGGTGTCGTCGCCGAGCAAGTCGCCGCGCTTGAGCCAGAACACGCGTGCCAGGCCCAGCCAGCGCTTCAAGTTCTCCTCGACCTGCGCTTTCGACAGCCCCGGGTTGCGCGTCGGCGCCAGCAGGCAGCGCTCAGTGGTCAGCAGCGTGCCGGCGCCGTCGGTGTCGATGCCGCCGCCTTCCAGGACGAAGTTGATGGTCTCCACCGGCGCCGACCAGGCGTCGTGCTCGGCGAGCCGGCGCGTAATCAGGTTGTCGTCGGTCGCGTCGAACTTGCCGCCCCAGCCGTTGAAGGTGAAGTCCAGGTGCACCGGCTGCTTGTTGCGGAACACCGTGATCGGGCCGTGGTCGCGCGCCCAGACGTCGTTACCGGGCACGGAGTAGACCTTCAGGCGCCGCGCGGGCACGCCGACGCGCTGCAGGCGCTTCTTCAGTTCGTCCGCGTCGCCGGCGGTGGCGACGATCAGCGGTTCGTAACGCGCGATCGCCAGCGCGATCGCCAGGAAGTTGCGCTCGACCGCTTCGAACCAGCGGGAGAAGTCACCGTCCGGCCGTGGCCAGGTGAGCTGCACGGCGTCCTGCGGCGCCCATTCGGCGGGCAGCACGGTGGTCATGAAGAGGTTTCGCGAACGGGTCCGCGTTACGTCTTGGGAGTCGGCGGACCGTCTCCGTAATCCGGGGCCTGTGGCGGCTGCGGCTGCGAAACCACCGGGGCAGGCTGGACCACCTGCGCCGGCGGAGCGGCGGGCGGCGGCGGCTCGGCGGCCGGCGCGGCTTGGGCTGCGCCGCCAGAGGGCGCCTGCATGTCCGGCGTCACCGAGGCGGCTTCCACGGTCGGCTCAGTCGACGGCGGCGGGGTTTCCGCGGGGGCTTCAGGAATGATCGGTTCGGATTCAGTGGGCGTAGCGGCTTCGCCCGAGGGCGCCGCTTCCGCGGCTTCGGCCGCGGGCGGAGGCGGCGCGTCCGGTGGCGGCATGTCCGGCGGCGGCGGGCTCGGCAGCGCCGGAGCGTTGCTGGCGCGCGTCAGGCCGGCGGTGGTGTGCAGGCGCGGCGGGGCGCCGGGGACGACCGCGTCGATCACGCGGTCCTTCTCGAAGATCACCAGGAAGCCGTCGTAATCCCAACGGGTGATCGGCGGGTGC
Source organism: Nevskiaceae bacterium (assembly GCA_050740195.1). Classification (GTDB taxonomy): domain Bacteria; phylum Pseudomonadota; class Gammaproteobacteria; order Nevskiales; family Nevskiaceae; genus JACPFV01. The sequence goes on from JBOICR010000008.1 coordinate 3,463, forward strand.
CTGGGCGTGTCGCCGCCGACCGGGCCACTCATCTGGCGCGGCTCGCCGAACTGCTTGCGAACGGCGGCCATCGTCACGCCCTTGGAGGGCAGGACGACGGGGGCGGGTGCGTCGGCCATCGGCGCATCCGGCGCGGGCATGTCCGGTGGAGTGGCTTCGGCCTGGGGCACGGCCAACTCGTCAGCGGCCGCCATCCCGGCGGCAGCGGACAGACCCAGCGCCAGAATCAATAAACCTTTGCGCATAAGCCTCTTAGCCCACAAAGCTGAGGCGGACTATAGCACCGGGTTCGCGCACCCGTCACCTGACGCTTGAAAAGCCCCGCAGAAACCTTTACTTAAGCGAACCCATGACCGATTCGACCCCGGTGGCTGCGCCCTCGCAGCTCGAAGTCCTGCGCCGCTCGCTGCCGACGCGGCTCAAGGCGGCTGGCATCCACCTGGGCCTGAGCGGCGTGGTGTTCGCGGTCGCCCTGTACCTGATCCTGGTGGTCTGGTACCCGGGTTTCCACTTCCTGGTCGACGGCGGCTGGCGCGGCGTCAAGATCATGGCTGGCGTGGACCTGGTGCTCGGCCCCACGCTGACGCTGATCATCTTCAACCCGTTCAAGGCGCGGAAGCTGATCCTGATCGACCTCGCCTGCATCGCCATCGTGCAGATCGGCGCGCTGGTGTGGGGCTTCTACGCCGTGCACAGCCAGCGGCCGGTCGCCGTCAGCTATTACGAGGGCGCGTTCCTGTCGATGACCGCGGAGCCGCTGGCGATCGAGAAACATCCCGCGGACTTCGCCAACCAGTTCTCGAACCGCCGCCCGCCGCTGGTCTACGTGCGCCCGCCTGCCGGCGACCAGGAAGAGGCGCGCGCCGCGCTGCAGGAGCTGTTCGGCACGGTGGCACCGAGCGAGGATCCGTTCTTCTTCGATCGCCTCGAGCCGCACTGGTCCGCGGTCCGTGGCCATGGCCAGGCGGCCGCGAAGCGTGCGCAGGAGCACCGCGGCTTCGCCGAGGCGCTGCCGGAATTCCTGGCGCGCCACGGTGGCACCGCTGCCGATTACGTGTTCTTCCCGTACACCGGCCGCGACGGCAGCTGCTCGGTCGCGTTCCGCGGGGTCGGCGAGCTGGTCGGCGCGCTGGCCTGCGAGCTCTACTGACGTGCGCCACCCGCTCGAGCTGTGGATCGGCCTGCGCTACACGCGGGCCAAGCGCCGCAACCACTTCATCTCGTTCATCTCGATGGTGTCGATGCTCGGCATCGCCATCGGCGTGATGGCGCTGATCACCGTGCTGTCGGTCATGAACGGTTTCGAGCGCGAGCTGCGCTCGCGCATCCTCGGCATGGCCTCGCACGCCACGATCTCGGCGTTCGAGGGCGGGCTGCCGGGCTGGCGCGACGTCGCCGCGAAGGCGGCGAACAACCCCGAGATCGAAGCACTGGCGCCGTACGTGCAGGGCGAAGCGATGCTGCGCATGAGCGGCGCGCTGTCCGGCACCTTGCTAAGGGGTCTGCTGCCGGAGGAGGAGAGCAAGGTCTCCGAAGTCGGCGCGCACATGAAGGAGGGCCGGCTCGAAGATCTCGAGGCCGGCGCCTACCGCATCGTGCTCGGCAGCGAGATCGCGCGGGCGCTGGGCGTGCGCACCGGCGACAAGGTCGACCTGATGATCCCGCAGGCCAGCATCACGCCGGCCGGCGTGCTGCCGCGGTTCCGGCGCTTCACGGTCAGCGGGATTTTCGAGATCGGCATGTACGAATTCGACCGCGGCCTGGTGCTGATCCACCTCGCCGATGCGCAGGCGCTGTACCGCATGGGCGACCAGGTGACCGGCGTGCGGCTGAAGCTGCACGACCTGTTCGCGGCGCCGCGCGTGGCGCGCGACCTGGCCAACGACCTCGAAGGCGTCTTTAACGTCTCCGACTGGACGCGCCAGCACGCCAATTTCTTCCGCGCGGTGCGGACCGAGAAGATGGTGATGTTCATCATCCTGTCGCTGATCGTCGCCGTCGCCGCGTTCAACATCGTCTCCACGCTGGTGATGGCGGTGCAGGACAAGCAGGCCGACATCGCCATCCTGCGCACGCTCGGCATCTCGCCGCGGTCGATCCTCGCGATCTTCATGGTGCAAGGCTCGCTGATCGGCGTGGTCGGAACGCTGCTCGGCGTGATCCTCGGCGTGCTGCTGGCGCTGAACGTCGAGACGCTGGTGCCGCTGCTCGAGCGGCTGACCGGTAACGAATTCCTGTCGCCCGACGTGTACTACATCAGCGACCTGCCGTCCGAGCTCAAGCTGGTCGACGTGGTGCGCATCAGCATGCTGTCGCTGGCGCTGGGCCTGCTGTCCACGATCTATCCGGCCTGGCGCGCGTCGCGCCTGCAGCCGGCCGAGGCGCTGCGTTATGAGTGACAAGCCGGTGGGAGCGGCCCATGGCCGCGACGGGTCGGCTGCCATCATGGTTGCCCGCGGCGTGCGCAAGGCCTTCAAGGACGCGCGCTTCGACCTCGAAGTTCTGCGCGGCATCGAGCTCGAGGTGCGCAAGGGCGAGCGGCTCGCGATCGTCGGTGCGTCGGGCGCCGGCAAGTCGACGCTGCTGCACGTGCTCGGCGGCCTCGACAGCGCGTCGGCGGGCGACGTCCGCGTGCTGGGCGAGCCGATGCTGAGCCTGTCGGAGACGGACCGTGGCGCGCTGCGCAACCGCGCGCTCGGCTTCATCTACCAGTTCCACCATTTGCTGCCGGAATTCAGCGCGCTCGAGAACGTCGCCATGCCGCTGCTGATCCGCCGCGCGCCGGTCGCCGAGGCGCGCGAGCGCGCGTTGCAGCTGTTGCGGCGCGTGGGCCTGGGCGAGCGCCTCGAGCACAAGCCCGGCGAGCTGTCCGGCGGCGAGCGGCAGCGCGCGGCGGTGGCGCGCGCGCTGGTCACCGGGCCGGCCTGCGTGCTGGCCGACGAGCCGACCGGCAACCTCGACGAGGACAACGCCAACGCGGTGTTCGACCTCATGCTCGAGCTCAACCGCGAGCTCGGCACCAGCCTGGTCGTAGTCACCCACGACCTCGAGCTGGCTGCGAAAATGGACAAGACCTACCGGCTGGAGCACGGTACGTTGCACTTGATGTAGGAGCGCCTCTCAGGCGCGACCGGCCCGACCACAACGACAACAAGGGGGCTGCATGGGGATCGCTCCGATCCCTGCCGCGCTGGCGTTCACCGCCGGCGTGCTGCTGATCCACGCCGCACCCGTGCTGCCGTCGGCCGCCGCCCTGCTCGCGCTTTGCGCGCCGGCGTTCACGCCCTGGCGCGGCCGGGCACTGTGGAGCGTGGCCGCGCTCGGCGTGCTGCTGACCGTGCTGCGTGCCCAGGGCCTGCTCGAGCAGCGATGGCCGGCGGCGCGCCACGGCAGCGACCATGAGGTCGAGGGGTTCGTCGCGAGCCTGCCGGAACGCGGACTCGATGCGCAGCGCTTCCTGTTCGAACCGAAGGATCCGCGGCTGCCGCGGCGCATCCGCGTGTCCTGGTATCGCGCCGAGACCGGCGTGCGCGGCGCGGAGTGCTGGCGCTTCACCCTGCGCCTGCGCACGCCGCACGGCTCGCTCAATCCGGGCGGCTTCGACTACGAGGGCTGGCTGTTCCGCCAGGGCATCGGCGCCACGGCGACGGTGCGCGGCGCGCAGCGCTGCGCGGGCCATCGTGGCGAAATCCTGCGCATGCGCCAGCGCATCGTCGAGCGTCTGCGCACGGCGCTGCCCGACAGCGCCGCCGCGGGCGTGCTGGCGGCGCTGACGGTCGGCGACGACTCGGCGATCATCGCGGCCGATTGGGAGCTGTTCCGCCGGACCGGGACGACGCACCTCGTCGCGATCTCGGGCTTCAACATCGCGATCGTCGCCGCCGTCGCGTTCTTCGCCTGCCGCTGGCTGTGGGCGCTGCGGCCGTCGCTGTGCCTCACGCTGCCGGCGCCGCGCGCGGGCCTGGCCGGATCGGCGCTGTGCGCCGGGGCTTATGCGCTGCTCGCCGGATTCGAGCCGCCGGTCCAGCGCGCGGTGCTGATGCTGTGGCTGATCCTCGCGGCCGTGTGGCTGCACCGCGCCTCAAAGCCCTCGCGCGTGCTGGCGCTGGCGTGGCTGGCCGTGCTCGCGCCGGATCCGCTCGCGCTGTCGACTCCCGGGCTGTGGCTGTCGTTCGGCGCGGTCGCGGTGATCTTCTACGTTGCCCTCGGCCGCTTGCGCCCGCCGGGACGCCTGCACGCGCTCGTGCTGCTGCAACTCGCCATCGGCCTCGCGCTGGCCCCGCTGACGCTGCTGTTCTTCCACGGCGGCTCCTGGATCGGGCCGCTGGTGAACCTGTTCGCCGTGCCGTTCTTCGCGCTGCTGACGCCGCCCGCGCTCGCCGCCGTGCTGTTGCACCTCGCATCGCCGGCGCTGGGCCAGCCCGTGCTGGAGGCGACGGTGCTCGCGCTCGACGCGTTTCGCGCCGCGCTGTCCTGGGCCGCGCAGGCGCCGGACCTGTGGATTCCCGCGAGCCCGGCGGCGGCGGCGCTGCTACTGGCTGTGGCCGGCATCGTCTTGCTGCTCGTGCCACGCGGCGTGCCGTTGCGGCCCCTCGGGGCGCTGTGCCTGCTGCCGATGCTGCTGGTGCGGCCGTCGGCGCCGCGCGGCAGCTTCGAGCTGACCGCGCTCGACGTCGGGCAGGGGCTCGCCGTCGTGGTCCGCACCGCGCGGCACACGCTGCTCTACGACGCCGGGCCGGCGTTCGCCGACGGCTTCGACGCGGGGGCGTCGGTCGTGGCGCCGTTCCTGCTGCAGGCCGGCGTGCGCGACGTGGATCTCCTGATTCGCTCGCACGGCGACAACGACCACGCCGGCGGCATCGCGGCCGTGCGCCGGCTGTTGCACGTCCATCGCGAGATCGGAACCGGCGGCGCTCCGCCGTGCCGCGCCGGCGAGGCCTGGGAATGGGACGGCGTGCGCTTCGAGGTGCTTCATCCGGACGTCGCGGGCGGGGAAGGCAACGATGCCTCGTGCGTGCTGCGCGTGGCCGGCACGTTCGTCGCACTGCTGCCCGGCGACATCGAGCGTGCCGCCGAGCAACGCCTGGTCGAGGTCGGCGCGCCACTGCGCGCGGATGTGCTGCTGGCGCCGCACCACGGCAGCCGCACGTCGTCGTCGCCGGCGTTCGTCGGCGCGGTGCAGCCGTACGTGGTGATCCACTCGGCGGGCTGGCGCCATCCGTTCCGTCATCCACGCGCGGAAGTCGTGGCGCGTTACGCCGCCGCCGGCGCGCGGCAGTACGTGACGGGAAGCGGCGGCACCGTCACGGTCTGGCGCGACGAAGCGTCGGGGCGCATCGAAGCGCGCGAGCACCGCCGCGAGGCGGCGCGCTTCTGGAATGCGCAAGCGGGGCCCTGAGGCCCCGCTACATGTACAGCGTCGCCGGGTGCTCGAGCAGGCCCTTGAGCCGCTGGATGAACGAGGCCGCGTCGTAGCCGTCGACGATGCGGTGATCGAACGACGACGACAGGTTCATCATCGTGCGCACGCCGATCACGCCATTCACCACCGCCGGGCGCTCGACCATCTTGTTGACGCCGATGATGCCGACCTCGGGCGCGTTGATGATCGGCGTCGAGGCGATGCCGCCCATCTTGCCCAGGCTGGTGATGGTGATGGTCGAGCCGCTCAGTTCCTTGACCGTGGCCTTGCTGGTGCGCGCCGCCTGCGCGAGGCGCGCGATCTCCGCGGCGCACTGCCACAGGTCGAGCCGCTCGGCGTGGCGCACCACCGGCACCAGCAGGCCGTTGGGCGTTTGCGTGGCGATGCCGACGTGCAGCGCGGAATGCCGCGTGTTGACGCCGGCCTCGTCGTCATAGGTGCCGTTGACCTGGGGAAATTCCGGCACGGCGATGATCAGCGCCCGCACCAGGAACGGCAGCAGCGTCAGCTTGCCGCGCGTCGCGCCATGCACCTCGTTGAGGTGCACGCGCAGCGCCTCGAGCTCGGTGACGTCCAGCTCCTCGACGTAGGCGAAGTGCGGGATGCGGCGCTTGGAGCGCTCCATGGCCTCGGCGATCTTGCGCCGCATGCCGATGACCTTGACCTGCTGGATCTGGTCTTCGCCGCTGGCGGGCGTGTGGGAGCGGGCCATGCCCGCGACGGGCGCCGGCGCGCCAGTGCCGCGCCCCTCGGCATGCGCGATCACATCCTCGTGCAGCACTCGGCCCGACCGATGGCTGCCTTGCACCGCGTGCAGGTCCACGCCCATCTCTCTTGCGCGCTTGCGCACCGACGGCGCCGCGGCGGGCATCGGGTTGTGGAAGGCGGCCTGTCTGTCATTCCCGCGCACGCGGGAATCCAGGGGCGGCGCCAACGTTGTCTGGACCCCGGCTTTCGCCGGGGTGACAGGAGAGACCGGGGTGACAGCAGAAACGTGCTTGCCGGCCTCGGCCGGCGCCGCGCCAGTCGTCTGGATTGTGACCAGCACCGAGCCGACCGGAACCTTGTCGCCGGCAGCGGCGTGCAGCTTCACGACCTTGCCGGCAACGGGTGACGGAATCTCCACCGCCGCCTTGTCGGTGAGCATGTCGACCAGGGGCTGCTCTTCCTTGATGACGTCGCCTTCCTTGACGCGCCAGGTGGCGATCTCGGATTCCGCGATGCCTTCACCGACGTCCGGCAGCTTGAAGTTGTATTCGCTCATGGCCCCGTTTCTCCAGACATGTCCCTAGTCCTCCATCACTTTCTTCAGCGCCAGGCCCACGCGCAGCGGGCTCGGGAAGTAATCCCACTCGTACGCGTGCGGGTACGGCGTGTCCCAGCCCGTCACGCGTTCGATCGGCGCCTCGAGGTTGTAAAAACAATATTCCTGCACCAGCGACACCAGCTCCGCGCCGAAGCCGCAGGTCCGGGTGGCCTCGTGCACCACGACGCAGCGGCCGGTCTTCTTCACCGACTCGACGATCGTGTCGAGGTCCAGCGGCAGCAGGCTGCGCAGGTCGATGACTTCGGCGTCGATGCCGGTTTCCTGGGCCGCAGCGAGGCAGACGTGCACCATCGTGCCGTAGGCGATCACCGTCACCTTCTCGCCGGGCCGCACGATCTTCGCCTTCCCGAGCGGGATCGTGTAGTAGTCATCGGGCACCTCGCCGAGGTCGTGCCTGGACCAGGGCGTGAGCGGGCGATCGTGGTGGCCGTCGAACGGGCCGTTGTAGATGCGCTTGGGCTCGAAGAAGATCACCGGGTCGTCATCCTCGATGGCCGAGAGCAGCAGGCCCTTGGCGTCGTGGGGATTCGACGGGATGATCGTGGTCAGGCCGCAGACGTGCGTGAAGATCGCCTCGGGGCTTTGCGAGTGCGTCTGGCCGCCGAAGATGCCGCCGCCTACCGGCGTGCGCACCGTGATCGGCGCGGTGAAGCCGCCGGCGCTGCGGTAACGCAGGCGCGCGGCTTCCGACACCAGCTGGTCCACGGCGGGGTAGATGTAGTCCGAGAACTGGATCTCGACCACCGGCCGCAGGCCGTACACGCCCATGCCGATCGCGGCGGCGAGGATGCCGCCCTCGGCGATTGGCGTGTCGAAGCAGCGCGTCATGCCGTACTTCTTCTGCAGGCCGGCGGTGCAACGGAACACGCCGCCGAAGTAGCCCACGTCCTCGCCGAAGGTCAGCACCTTGGGGTCGCGGGCCATCGCGACGTCCATCGCCGAGTTGATGGCCTGGATCATGTTCATGCGGGCCATGTCAGTGCTCCTCGCCGGGCGCGTCGCCGGCTTGCGCCAGCTTGCGCAGGGCCAGCATCTGCTCGCGCTGCAGGACCAGGCGCCCCGGCATTTCCTTGAGCACGCCCTCGAACATGGACCCCGGGTCGTTGGGCGGCGGATTGCCGAGCGTGCCGTAGCTGCTGGCTTCCTTGAGATTCGCCGAGACTTCCTCGGCGAGTTCGGCGACCAGCGCCTCGTGGCGCTTGTCGTCCCATTCCTTGATTGCGATGAGGTGCTGCTTGAGCCGCTCGACCGGGTCGCCCAGCGGCCAGTTCTTCCACTCGTCCGCGGGCCGGTAGGCCGAAGGATCGTCGCTCGAGGAATGCGCGGCGGCGCGGTAGGTGTAGAGCTCGATCACCGTCGCGCCGAGGTTGCTGCGCGCGCGATCGGCGGCCCACTTGGTAGCCGCGTACACGGCGAGGAAGTCGTTGCCGTCGACGCGCAGGCCGGGCAGCGCATAGCCGATCGCGCGCGCGGCAAACGTGGTGTGCTCGCCGCCGGCGATGCCCTGGAACGACGAGATCGCCCACTGGTTGTTGACGATGTTCAGGATCACCGGCGCGTCGTAGACCGAGGCGAAAGTCAGGGCGTAGTGCACGTCGGCCTCGGCCGTGGTGCCGTCACCAACCCAGCCCGCGGCGATGCGCGTGTCACCCGAGTAGGCCGAAGCCATGGCCCAGCCCACGGCCTGCGGCAGCTGCGTGCCGAGGTTGCCGGAGATCGAGAAGAAGCCGTAGTCGGGCTCGGAATACATGATCGGCAGCTGGCGGCCTTTCAGGCTGTCCTGCGAGTTGCTGAAGATCTGGTTCATCAGCCGCACCAGCGGGCAGCCGCGCGCCACCAGCAGGCCCTGCTGCCGGTAGCTGGGGAAGAGCATGTCCTTGTCGTCGAGCGCCATCGCCTGCGCCACGCCGACGGCCTCTTCGCCGGTGCTCTTGATGTAGAAGCTGGTCTTGCCCTGGCGCTGCTGCTTCATCATGCGCTCGTCGAACTCGCGCGTGAGCAGCATGTGGCGCAGGCCCTTGCGCAGGACTTCGGCGTCCAGCTTGGGGTTCCACGGTCCCAGCGCCTTGCCCTTGTCGTCGAGCACGCGAATCAGCTCGTAAGGCAGGTGGCGCAGGTCCTTCTCCGGCGCGTCGATCTCCGGGCGCGCCAGCTTGCCCGCCGGCGGGATGGCGAGGCCGCTGAAATCGGCGTGCTTGCCGGGCCGGCACTTCGGCTCGGGGATGTGCAGCCGGAGGCGCGGGGGTTTCTTGCCGTTCTTGGCCATGGGGTCGTTCCGGGCTTCAGGCTGCCGCGGCTTTGACGGGCAGGCGCGTGGAATTGACGGGTTGGCTCATCGAGATCGAGGACATCACTTCCTGCACGCCCTGGATTTTCGACAGCTTGTGCCAGACGAATTGCTCGTAGTCCTCGATGGTCGGCACCAGCACCTTCAGCAGGAAGTCGAAGTTGCCCATCAGCGTGTGGCACTCGA
>JBOICR010000009.1:0-4766 GCA_050740195.1 Nevskiaceae bacterium
CGTCGATGCGGCCGGTCGCGCTGAAGTCGTACTGTTCGTTGGTGGTGCCCTTGACCGGGTTGCGGCCGACGTCGTCGGTCCGGCTCCACCAATCGTCATGTGCGGTGGCGACGCCGGCGAGCACCAGGGTCAGAACGGCAAGAATGCGGGCAGGCGTGGGCATGGCAGGTCTCTGGCGGGTGGGCCTGCCTGTGGGATGCCCGGCCAAGTCAAAAGGTTTAGCCGGCGCGCAGCGCCTTGCGGTCAACCTTGCCGCGGTCGTTGCGCGGCAGGTCGTCGACGAACTCGATGATGCGCGGGCACTTGTGCGGCGAGCGGCGCGCGCGCACGTGGTCCTGCAGCGCCTCGGCCAGCGCGCCGGGCATGGCGCGCTGATCGGGCTTGAGCACGACCAGCGCCTTCGGCTTGGTCAGGCCATCGACCTCGTACGGCACGACCACGCACGCCGCGACCGCCGGGTGCTGGAGCAGGCACTCCTCGACTTCCTGCGGCGCCACCCAGCGGCCATTGACCTTGAACAGGTCGTCGGCACGGCCCTGGAACCACAGGTAGCCGTCGGCATCCTTGCTGAACAGGTCGCCGGTGCGGCACCAATGGCCATAAAAAGTCTTCCAGCTCTTGGCGCGGTCGCGGTAGTAGCCGAGCGAGACGCTCTCGCCCTTGACCCACAGCACGCCGGTATCGCCGGCAGCGACTTCCTCCGCGCCCGGCCCTTCGGCGTCCGACGGCAGGATCTTCAGCTCGTAGCCCTCGACCACGCGGCCCAGCGAGCCGGGCTTGATGTCGTCCGGCCGGTTGGTGCAATAGATGTGGAACATCTCGGCCGAGCCGATGCCGTCGTAGATCGGCGTACCGAACGCATCGAGCGACCTTTTGAGCAGCGTCGGCGGCAGTGCCTCGCCCGCGGACAGCTGGAAGCGCACGCCTTTCATGTCGAGGTCCGGCTGCTCGGCCAGCAGCTTGCCGAGCATCGTCGGGATGTTGGTGACGACGGTCGGCTTGTAGCGCTTGATCGCCTCGGCCAGCGACGCGGGCGTCGCGGGCTCCGAGTACAGCGCCGTGGTCGCGCCGACCGCGAACGGGAACCACAGGTTGGTGCCGGTGGCGTAGCCGAAGAACAGCCGCGGCACGCTGACGGTCACGTCGTCGCGCCTGTAGCCGATGGTGCGCTTGGCATAGAGCTCGCAATTGAACGCAAAGTCGCGATGGCAGTGCATCGCGGCCTTGGCCTTGCCGGTCGAGCCCGAGGTGAACAGCCAGCAGGCCATGTCGTCGCGATGCACCTCGGGGCGCGGCAGCGTGGGCGCGTCGGCGATCGCGTCGGACATGGCGACGACCGGGAACTTCGCGGCGCGCAGGGCCGGCGGAACCTTGACCGGCTGCTCCGGGTCCTCGCCGGTCGGCGTCTCGGGAACGAGGATGATGGCCCGCAAGCGGTGGGAGCGGCCCATGGCCGAGACCAGGTTTTCAGCGACGCTGGGCGTCGTGATCAGCACCGAGGCCTGGACGTAATCGGCGACGTACTTCAACTCGTCCGCTGCCGCCGCCGGATTGCCCATCGCCAGCACGCCGCCGGCGGTCCAGGTCGCGAAGATGCCCCACGCGAACGGCGGCGTGTCGGGCAGCACGATGTAGACGCGCTCCTCGGGCTTGAGGCCGGCGCCCTGCAAGTACGCGCCCAGCCTGGCCGCGCGGTCCGCCACGCTGGAATAGCTGTAGCGGCGCTCGCCGTAGCGGATCGCGGTCTTGCGGCCGAGCCCTTCCTTCAGCCGCTCGTACAGGAAATAGTCGGCGAGGTTGAAGCGGTCGGGAAACTCTGGAACCGGGGCGGACGTCATCGGCTCACTCTATCGCCAGCGCCTGCCCGTTGATCGCGCCGGCGTCCGGCGTGCACAGCCAGACCACGCGCTGCGCCACTTCTTCCGGCTTGACCAGCCGGCCCATCGCGTTGGAGGTCGTGAACTGCGCGAGCGCGTCGGTCTCGGAGCGGCCGGTCTTGCGCACGATCGTCGCGACGGCGTTGCGGACGATGTCGGTGTCGGTGTAACCCGGGCAGATCGCGTTCACGGTGATGCCCTTGCCGCCGAACTCGAGCGCCAGCGCGCGCGTCAGGCCCACCACCGCGTGCTTGGCCGCGACGTAGCCGGCGACGTATGGAAAGCCGCGCAGCCCCGCGACGCTGGCGATGTTGACGATGCGACCCCAGTTGCGCTCGACCATGTCGGGCAGCGCGGCGCGCGTGCAGTAGTGCACGCCGTCGAGGTTGACGGCAAGCACGTCGCGCCAGTTCGCGTCGGTCAGCTTCAGGTACGGCATCGACTCGACCGCGCCGGCGTTGTTGACGAGGATTTCGACCGGCCCGTACATCTTGCGCGCCTCGGCAAAGGCCTTGGCGACGTCGCCGGGCCTGGCGACGTCCATGCCGGTCGAGCGCGACAGCATCGTGACGCGCATGCCCTGCTCCGCCAGCGCCCTGGCGATGGCGGCGCCGATGCCGCGCGATGCGCCGGTGACGACTGCGTGCTTAGACATTGATCACCATCTCCGCCGCGCGCTTCAAGTTGCGCTGGAGCTGATCGAAGCCGGTCAGGTACTGGTCCGGCACCCGGATCGCCTCGCCACGATACCCCTGCGCTGCCGCGGCGCGCAGCGCCCAGTTCGGGTCCATCAGGTGCGGGCGCGCCAGGCAGCACAGGTCCGCGCGGCCGGAGGCCAGGATGCTGTTGACGTGGTCGACCTCGTAGATGTTGCCGACCGCCATCGTCGCGATCCGCGCGTCGTTGCGGACCTGGTCGGAGAACGGCGTCTGGAACATGCGGCCGTAGACCGGCTTGGCGTCGGGCGTGGTCTGGCCGGCGGAGATGTCCATGATGTCCACGCCGGCCTGCTTGAAGGCCTTCGCGATCTTCACCGACTCGGCCGGCGTGATGCCGGCGTCGCCGACCCAGTCGTTCGATGAAATGCGCACGGAGATGGCCTTGTCCTGCGGCCACACCGCGCGCACCGCCTTGAACACCTCGAGCGGATAGCGCAGGCGATTGTCGAGCGAGCCGCCGTACTCGTCGGTGCGCCGGTTCATGAGCGGCGTGATGAACGCGGACATCAGGTAGCCATGGGCGTAGTGCAGCTCGAGCATGTCGAAGCCCGCGCGCCCGGCGCGCCGCGCGGCGACGACGTATTCGTCGCGCACCCGGTCCATGTCGGCGCGCGTCATCGCCCGCGGCACCTGGTTGGCCTTCGAGTACGCGTTCGCCGACGGTCCGATCGGCTGCCAGTTACCGGAGTCCAGCGGCACGTCGTTGCCTTCCCAACCGACCTTGGTCGAAGCCTTCGGCCCGGCGTGCCCGAGCTGCAGGCAGAACTTTGCCTGCGAATGCGCGTGCACGAACTCGACGACGCGCTGCCAGGCCGCTTCCTGCGGGTCGTTCCAGATGCCGGCGCAGCCCGGTGAAATGCGGCCCTCGCGCGAGACGTCGGTCATCTCGGTATAGACCAGCCCTGCCCCGCCCTTGGCCAGCGCGCCGTAGTGCACCAGGTGCCAGTCGTCGGGCATGCCGTCGGTCGCGCTGTACATCGACATCGGCGATGCCACGATCCGGTTTGCCAGCCGCATGCCGCGCAACTGGAACGGCGTGAACATCGGCGGCACTGCGCCATCGCGGCCACGCCCGCCCTGAGCGCCGTCGAAGGGGGCCGCTCCCGCGGAGCCCGCATCGGCGTTGGCTTTCGCGGCAAAGGCCTGCTCGACGCTCTCGAGCCACTGGCGGTCGCGCAGGCGCAGGTTTTCGTGGCTGACGCGCTGGCTGCGCGTGAGCAAGGCGTAGGTGAACTGCTTGGCGCCGTAGTCGAGGTAGCGGCCGATCTCCTCGAACCAGGTCATCGAGTTGCGCGCTGCGCTCTGCAGCTTCAGCGCTTCGACCTCGCGCTCGGCCTGGTAGGCCTTGAGGGCATCCTGCAAAGAGTCGCGGCCATGGGCCGCTCCCACGTGCAGGTGGCGCGCCAGGCTGATCGCGTCCTCGAACCCGAGCTTGGTGCCCGAGCCGATCGAGAAGTGCGCGGTATGCGCGGCATCGCCGATCAGCACCACGTTGCCCTGCACCCAGTTGCGGCACAGCACGCGCGGGAAGCTGATCCACGCCGAGCCGCGGATGTGCGCGGAATTGGTCAGTAGCTTGTGACCGCCCAGGTGCTTCTCGAAGATGCGCCGGCAGGTTTCGGCGCTCTCCTCGTGCGACATGCGGTCGAAGCCCCACTGGTCGTAGGTCTCCGGGCGGCACTCGACGATGAAAGTCGAGGTGCCGGCGTCGAACTGGTAGGCGTGCGCCCACATCCAGCCATGCTCGGTCTGCTCGAACATGAAGGTGAAGGCATCGTCGAAGCGCTGGTGCGTGCCCAGCCAGACGAACCTGTTCGGGCGCATCTCGATGTCGGCCTTGAAGCCTGCCAGGTCGGCGTTGCGCACCCTGGAGTTCAGGCCGTCGGCCGCGACGACCAGGTCGGCGCCCTTGAACCGGTCGAGGTCCGCCAGCTGCACGTCGGTCGCGTACTGCTGCTTCACGCCGAGCTCGGCGGCGCGCCGCGACAGGATTTCCAGCATGCGGCGGCGGCCGATGCCGATGAAGCCGTGGCCTCCCGAACGCTCGGTCTGGCCGCGAATCTTGACGTCGATGTAGTCCCAGCGGATCAGCTCGTCCGCCATGGCCTTGGCGCTGACCGGGTCGTTGGCCGCCAGGTTCTCGAGGGTCTGGTCGGAGAACACCACGCCC
>JBOICR010000010.1:0-12595 GCA_050740195.1 Nevskiaceae bacterium
GTGATCGCGATCCTCGCCGTCGGCCGGATCCTGTAGGGACGGGGATCCCCCGGGCGACCTCCGCATGTTGCGCATCGCCGCGGCCCAGCTGAACTTCTGGGTCGGCGACGTCGCGGGCAACGTCGCCAGGATCATAAAGGCCGCGAACGAGGCGCGCGATCGCCTGAAGGCCGACCTCGTCGTCTTCCCGGAGCTGGCAGTACTCGGCTATCCGCCCGACGACCTGCTGCAGCGCTCGGGCCTGCCCGCGGTCGTGGCCGAGGGGCTGCAGAAGATCGGCCGCGAAGTGCTCGGCATCCACGTCATCGTCGGCCACCCCGAGTACACCGACGAAGGGGTCTACAACGCGGCAACCGTGTTTCGCGACCGCCGCGCGGTCGCGCACTACCGCAAGCAGCTGCTGCCGAACTACGGCGTGTTCGACGAGAAGCGCCACTTCCTGCCGGGCCGGAGCAGCTGCGTGTTCGAGCTGAACCGGATCCCGGTCGGGCTGTGCATCTGCGAGGACGTCTGGGGCGCCAATCCCGCGGCGCAGGCGCGCCGCGCCGGCGCCGAGCTGCTGATCAACATCAACGCTTCGCCGTTCACGCTGGAGAAAGGCGTCGAGCGCAGCGGCGTGCTGTGTGCGCGTGCGGCCGAGACCGGCCTGCCGATCCTGTACGTGAACCTGGTCGGCGGCCAGGACGACCTGCTGTTCGATGGCGACTCCACCGGCATCAACGGCGACGGCACCATCGGCTTCCGCGCACCGCAATTCGAGGAAGGCCTGTACGCGGTCGAGTACGACCTGGACCAGCTGCGCGGCCCGGTGCGCACCGAGGAGACCGAGGACGCCGTCGTCTACAAGGGCCTGGTGCAGTCGGTCCGCGACTACGTCGACCGCAACGGCTTCAAGGGCGCGCTGGTCGGCATGTCGGGCGGGGTGGACTCCGCGCTGGTGGCGGCGCTCGCCGCGGACGCATTGGGCCCGCAGCGCGTGTGGGGCGTGGCGATGCCGTCGCGTTATACGGCGGCGATGTCGAACGAGGACGCGAAGGAGGAGGCGTTCCGGCTCGGCATCCGCTTCGACACGATCACGATCGAGCCGCCGTTCGAGGCGTTCCTGAAGTCGCTCGAGCCGGCATTCCAGGGCAAGCCGGCCGACCTCACCGAGGAGAACCTGCAGTCACGCTGCCGCGGCGTGATGCTGATGGCGCTGTCGAACAAGCACGGCTATCTCGTGCTGACCACCGGCAACAAGAGCGAGATGGCGGTCGGCTACGCCACGCTGTACGGCGACATGGCCGGCGGTTTCGCGCCGCTGAAGGACGTCTACAAGACCCTGGTGTACCGGCTGGCGCGCTGGCGCAACTCGCTCGGCGAGTCGGTGCCGGCCGGCGTCGACAGCGGGACGCAATGGCGCCGCTCGCCACGCGTGATCCCGGAGCGCGTGCTGACGCGCGCGCCGTCGGCCGAGCTGCGCCCGAACCAGACCGACCAGGATTCGCTGCCGCCGTACGACGTGCTCGACGCGATCCTGCAGGCCTACGTCGAGGAGCAGCGCTCGATTCCGGAGATCGCGCGCGGGGGGCACCCCGAGGAGCTCGTGCGCCGGGTGGCGTCGATGGTGCGCAAATCCGAGTTCAAGCGCCGGCAGTCGCCGCCGGGACCGAAGATCACCGAGCGCGCCTTCGGGCGCGACCGCCGCTATCCGCTGACCGCGGTCTACGGCGACGTCTGAGCCGCGGCGCCCGCCGGCTCCGGGATCGGGTCGGGTGGCGGCCCGAACTTGCCGCCGGGACGCTCGACCCGCGGCGCCGCCTCCGGCACCGTCACGGCCGGGTTGGCCTCGCGCACCTTGCGAACCTCGTCGGCCTGCGCCACCAGCCCGGCGTCGCGGTAGCTGCCCTCGAGCACCACCAGTGCCTCGGCCGTGGCCGGCGCGCCCGGATAGTCGGCGATGATCGACTCGGCGCGCCGCGCGGCGGCGATATAGGCGCCGCGACGCACGTAGTACCTCACGATCGACAGCTCGTGCGCGGCGATGCGGTTGCGCAGGTGCACCATGCGCAGGCGCGCGTCGCCGGCGTAGCGGCTCTTCGGATAGCGCTGGGTCAGCAGCGCAAAGTCGTCGAAGGCGCGACGCGCGTGGCTCACGTCCTGCGCCGACGAGTCGACCAGCTCCTCGAGGAACGACTCGGTGCGCTGGAAGTTCACCAGTCCCCGCAGGTAGTAGACGTAGTCGACCGACAGGTGGCGCGGGTGCTCCTTCAGGAAGCGGTCGGCGGTGCCGATGGCGCCTTCGGCGTCGAATGAGCGGTACTTGGCGTAGATGCTCTCGAGCTGGGCCTGGGTGGCGTAATCGGTGAACGGGTAGCGCAGCTGGATCCGGTTGTAGCGCTCGAGCGCGCCGGGATAGTCGGCCGAATCGAGGCTGCGGCGGGCGAGCTTATACAATCCCTCGGCCTCGAGGCGCAGCTCGCGCTCGCTCTTGCTGCTTTTGAACGGGTTGTCTTGCGGCAGGTCGCCGTCGGAGCCGCAGGCGGCCAGCGTCAGCGCCAGCGCGGCGAGCGCCGCGCGCCGGAGAAAGGGGTTCATGAGGGATAGGGTCGAAGCGTGAAACGGGCCAAAATTATAGCCGAGGAACATGCCGTTGAAGCCGCCACCGTGCCGCCGGAGCTGCACGGCTCGCGGCTGGACGCCGGTGCCGCACGGCTGTTCGACCGCCACTCCCGGTCCAAGTTGCAGCACTGGATCGCGACCGGGAACCTGCGGGTCAACAGCCGCATCACGACCGCCACCCGCCACAAGCTGCGCGCCGGCGACCACCTGCGCCTGCGCACCCCGGTCGCGGCGCCCTCCGGCATCGCGCCGCAGAAGATCCGGCTGGACGTGGTCCACGAGGACGCCGACCTGGTCGTGCTGGACAAGCCGGCCGGGTTGACGGTGCACCCGGGGGCCGGCCGGCCGGACGGCACGCTGCAGAACGCGCTGCTGCACCGCTACCCGCAGACCGGCCGGCTCGATCGCGGCGGGCTGGTTCACCGGCTCGACAAGGACACCTCCGGCCTGATGGTGGTCGCGCTGTCGGCGCGTGCCCAGATGCGCCTGGTCGAGGCGATGGCGGCGCGGCGCATCCGCCGCGAGTACGACGCGCTGGTCAACGGCCTGCTCCCGGGCGGCGGCACCGTCCGCGCCGCGGTCGGCCGTCACCCGCGCGACCGCACCAAGATGACGGTGCTGGCCAAGGGCCGGCCCGCCGTGACCCACTACCGCGTGCTCGAGCGCTTCGCCCAGCACACCCACCTGCGCGTGAAGCTGGAGACCGGCCGCACCCACCAGATCCGGGTCCACCTGAGCTACATCCGCCACCCGGTCCTGGGCGACCCGATCTACGGCGGACGGGCCCAGCGCGGTTCGGGGCTGCCGGAGTCGCTGCGCCAGAAGATCGCGGGGTTCCCGCGCCAGGCGCTGCATGCGCGCGAGCTCGAACTGGTCCATCCGGTGACCGGGGCGCACCTGACGTTTACGCGCGAGCCGCCGGCGGATTTCCAGGAGCTGCTCGACGCGCTGCGTGCGCACAGCCGCGGCAGCTGACGTGGACCTGCTCGTTCCCGACTGGCCGGCGCCGCCGAACGTGCACGCGCTCATGACGACGCGCGGCACCGACCTTGCGGCCGTGCCCGCGGCGCGCGAGGCGCGGTGGCTGCGCCAGGTGCACGGCGCCGCGGTCGCGCGCCTTGCCGCCGCGCCGCAAGCCGTCGAACCGCAGGCCGATGCCAGCGTGGCGAACGCGCCGGGCGTGGTCTGCGCAATCAAGTCGGCCGACTGCCTGCCAGTGCTGTTCTGCGACGAGCAGGGGACGGCCGTCGGTGCGGCGCATGCCGGGTGGCGCGGGCTGTCCGCCGGCGTGCTCGAGGCGACCGTGGCGGCGATGCCGGTGAAGCCAGCCGCGCTGCTGGCCTGGATGGGCGCGGCGATCGGCCCGGCTTCGTTCGAGGTCGGGGCGGAAGTGCGCGAGGCGTTCGTCGCCGGCGACACCGGCGCCGCCGCCTGCTTCACGCCCCGGCCGGCGGCGGGCAAGTACCTCGCCGACCTCTATGGGCTCGCGCGCCGCCGCCTCGCCGCTGCCGGCGTCCAGCGCGTGTACGGCGGCGGCCTCGACACGCTGCGCGACGCCGCCCGCTTCTATTCGTACCGCCGCGACGGCCGCACCGGGCGCATGGTGTCGCTGGTCTGGCTGGAGGGCTCCGCGCTTCGGTGAACTTGCGTTGCGCCCCGCGGGGAGGTCGGCTGATAATGCTTTGGATACAAGGGGGTCCGTGGTGCGACAGGCGGATCTCACCAAAAAAAGCACCAGGAGAAGCCCTATGGCTCGGTCCGTTCACTCCCTCGGTTTCCTCGGCGCGACCGCCTTCCTGGTCGTCGCCGTCTTTTCGGCGGCGGCGCAGGACGAAGCGCCCCTCGTCGTCAAGCCGCGCCCGGCGGAGCGCATGTCGCTCGCGGCGAAGAGCCTGCTGCTCGACGTGGTCAGGGCCGGCGACGGCTTCGTGGCCGTCGGTGACCGCGGCAGCATCCTGCTGTCGGCAGACGGCAAGCAGTGGGAGCAGGCGGACGTGCCGGTGCGCGCCGCGCTGACCGCGGTGACGTTCGTGGACGCCCAGCGCGGCTGGGCGGTCGGGCACGACGCCGCGATCGTCGCCACCGGCGACGGCGGCAAGACCTGGTCGCTGCAAAACTTCCAGCCGGAACTGGAGAAACCGCTGCTCGACGTGCTGTTCCTCGACGCCAGCCGCGGCATCGCGGTCGGCGCCTACGGCCTGCTGCTGACGACTGCCGACGGCGGCAAGACGTGGAAGGAGCAGGATTCGCCGATCCGCGAGGAGGAAGTGCACTTCAACGCGCTGACCCGGCTGGCCAACGGCAGCCTGTTCATCGCCGGCGAGTCGGGCATGCTGGCGATCTCGTCGGACCAGGGCCGCAGCTGGTCGAAGCTGCGCTCGCCGTACGACGGCACTTTCTTCGGCGTGCTGCCGGCCGGACCCAACGGCGTGCTGGTCTTCGGCATGCGCGGCAACGCCTACCTGAGCCCGAACGCGCGCGGCGGCTGGACCAAGCTGCAGACCCATTCGGTCGCATCGATGTTCGGCGGCACCGCGCTGCCGGGCGGCGAACTGGCGATGGTCGGCCTGAACGGCGTGATCTTCATCGCCGACGGGTCGGGCAAGGTGCGGTCGCTGCAGACGCCGTCGGGGACGCCGCTGTCCGCGGCGATCCCGCTCGACGGCGGGCTGCTGGCGGTGGGGGAGTCGGGCGTGCAGTTGCTGGCGTCGCTGCAGTAACGCGGTCAGGGAGCCATACCAGATGACGACGGAAACCGGGGCACCGAGCACGGCCGAGAAAATCCTGCGGGCGATCGAGCCGCTGATCTACGCCAAGCCCAAGGTCACGATGGGCATCCTGCTGGCGATCACGGTGCTGCTCGCCTGGCAGGCCGCGCTGATCAGGACCGACGCCGGCTTCGACAAATCGATCCCGCTGGAGCACCCGTACATGCAGGTGCTCAAGCAGTACCAGGACGACTTCGGCGGCGCCAACACCGTGCTGGTGGCGCTGATCCAGAAGGACGGCGACATCTACAACGAGAAGTTCCTGTCCAAGCTGAAGGCCGTCACCGACGAGATCTTCTTCCTGCCGGGCATCGACCGCTCGCGCGTGTCGTCGTTGTTCACGCCGGACGTGCGCTTCCTCGAGGTGGTCGAAGGCGGGTTCTCCGGCGGCAACGTGATCCCGGCCGAATTCCAGCCGACGCCGGAAATGTTCGAGCGGGTGCGCGCCAACGTCGGCAAAGGCGGTCACGTCGGCCGCTACACCACCAAGGATCAGCACGGCGCGATGATCTTCGCCGAACTGCTCGAAGTGGACCCGGTCACCGGGCAGAAGCTCGACTACAAGGAAGCCGCCAGCAAGCTCGAGCAGGAAATCCGCGGCAAGTACCAGGACGAGCACATCCAGGTCCACATCCTGGGCTTCGCCAAGGTGGTCGGCGACGTCATCGCCGCGACCAAGGAGGTCGTGGGGTTCTTCGGCCTGACGCTGGTGATGACGTTCATCCTGCTGTGGCTGTACATCGGCTCGGTGCGGCTGGCCTGGCTGCCGCTGGCCTGCTCGATTACGGCGGTGATCTGGGAGTTCGGCCTGCTGCGGATGCTCGGCTTCGGCCTCGATCCGTTCGCGATCCTGGTGCCGTTCCTGATCCTCGCGGTCAGCGTCAGCCACGGCGTGCAGTACGTGAACGCCTGGGTCGGCGAGATCCACGACAACCATCGCAGCAGCTTCGACGCCTCGCTCGAGACCTGGCGGCGCCTGGCGATCTACGGAACGATGGCGATCATGACCGACGTGGCGGGTTTCGCCATGATCATGCTGGTCCCGATCGGCATCATCCGCGAAATGTCGATCAACGCCTGCCTGGGCATGGTCGCGATCATCATCACCAACAAGGTGATGATGCCGATCTGGCTGACCTGGGTGAACATCGGCGACCTTGAGGCGTTCGCCAGGAAGCAGGAGAAGCGCGACGCGATCTTCGACGGCCTGTGGAAGCAGGTGGCGAAGATCGTGCGCCCGCAGCCGGCCGTGATCACGCTGGTCGTGTCGGTCCTGTTGCTGGGCTGGAGCCTGTGGAAGGGCAGGGACCTGACGGTCGGCGACAGCCAGGCCGGCGTGCCGGAGCTGCGCCCCGACTCGCGCTACAACAAGGACACGCTGGCGGTGGTCAGCAACTTCGCGCTCGGCACCGACATCTTCAAGGTCCTCGCCGAGACCGACCCCGAGGGTTGCATCAAGCACGAGGTGATGGACCAGATCGACCGCTACGGCTGGACGATCGAGAATACCGCGGGCGTGAGCTCGACCATCTCGCTGCCGTGGGCGGCGCGCAAGGTCAACTCCGCGTTTTCGGAAGCCAACCCGAAGTGGAAGGTGCTGCCGCGCAACCACTACACGATGGTGCAGGCGATCACGCCGATCCCGACGGCCTCCGGCCTGCTCAACCCCGACTGCTCGGCGCTCGCCGTGTTCGTGTTTACTTCCGACCACCGCGCCGCGACCATCAAGGGCATCGAGGAGGCGACCGTGAAGTTCAACGCCGCCAACCAGGCGGAGTTCTTCGAGACCCATCCGGACGTCGACGCGGCCTACTGCGACGACAAGATCGCCATGCGTCGCGACATCGGCGTCAGGGGCGAGGAGCTGCGCCGCGAGGTCGAAGCGATGAAGAAGAAGGGCCGCAGCGACGATGAGATCACGGCCGACGGCGACATCGCCGAGTTGACCGCCGCGCGCGACGCCGCCAAGGAGAAGCTGGGTGGCCTGGCCAAGTCCTGCCCCGTCAACTTCGCGATGGCCTCGGCCAACGTCGGCGTGATGGCGGCGACCAACGAGGTCGTGCACAAGCTGGAAAAAGAAATCCTGCTGTACGTCTACATCGCGATCATTTTCTGCGTGATGTTCTCGTTCTGGCACGAGAAGCTGTCGAGCATCATCAGCATCATGCTGCCGCTGGGCCTGGTGTCGTGGATGGCCTACGCCGTGATGGCCATGTACGGCATCGGCATGAAGGTCGCGACGTTGCCGGTGGTGGCGCTGGCGGTCGGCATCGGGGTGGACTACGGCATCTACATCTACGCGACGATGGCCGACGCGGTGGCCGCGGGCTACAAGTACGAGGAGGGCTACTTCAAGACCCTCAAGATGACCGGCAAGGCGGTGGTGTTCACGGGCGTCACGCTCGGCTTCGGCGTCGCCACCTGGCTGTTCTCGGACCTGCAGTTCCAGCGCGACATGGGCGTCATGCTGGTGTTCATGTTCACCGCCAACATGTTCGGCGCGATCCTGATCCTGCCGGCCATCGCGCGCTTCATGCTGACCGAGAAAGCACTGCCGCCAGGCGTGCAGCCGACCTTCAAGTCACGCCACTGAGCTAGTCCGAGCCGCGGAAGCGGGACCGCACGGCGATCTGCCGGCGGTCCTCGAGCCGCAGCGCGGTCAGCGCGCGGCCCCAGACGCAGCCGGTGTCCAGGCCGTAGACGTGGTGCTGCGGCCAGTGCACGCGGCCGAGCGTGGACCAGTGGCCGAACACGAGCGTCGCGCCGCGGCTGCGCCGGTTGGGCAGCGCGAACCACGGCCGCGCCGGCGCCGGCGCGGTGCGCGCCGGGCCGGTGTAGTCCAGGTGCAGCCGGCCTTCGGGCGTGCAGACCCGCAGGCGGGTGCAGCAGTTGATCACGAACCGCAGGCGATCCCAGCCACGCAGCGAATCCGTCCAGCTGTCAGGTGAATTGCCGTACATGTGCGCGCGGAAAAACTCGTCGCTGCGACGCGACGCGATCAACCTCGATGCGGCGGCGCACACCGACCGCGCCCGCGCCAGCGACCACTGCGGCGGCAGCCCGGCGTGGACCATGACCCACGGACCCTCGACGTGCAGCAGCGGGCGCCGGCGCAGCCAGGCGACCAGCTCCTCGCCATCGCCGGCCTCCAGCACGTCGTCGAATGTGTCCTTCGGGCGCACCTTGCCGCGCGCGTGCGCCGCGACCAGGTGCAGGTCGTGGTTGCCGAGCACCGTCACCGCGCGCTCGCCCAGGTCGCGGACCAGCCGCAGCACCTTGCGCGACCGGGGGCCGCGGTTGACGAGGTCGCCGGTGAACCACAGCCGGTCGGCTGCGGGATCGAAGCGGATTTTCTCGAGCAGCCGGCTCAGCTCGTCGTAACAGCCTTGCACGTCGCCGATTGCGTAAGTCGCCACCTCGGAGCCGTCTAGGGGGGGTTGAGCCGGATCGCCAGCACGTCGCACGGCGAGCGCTGCACGACGCCACCCTCGGTGTGGCTGAACAGGGCCGCGAGGCCGCGGCGCGGATGGTGACCGACGACGATCAGGTCGGCGCCGGCCTCCTGCGCCGCGCGCAGGATCTCGGCGGTGACCGTGCCGACGGCAACGCGGGCCTGGTCGGGCGGGATCCCGAGTTGCTGGCACCACTCCCTGAGGCGGGCCGCGGCCTGGGTCGCGCGCTCACGCGAGAGATCGACCGGCGTGGTCAGCAGCGCGTCGCCGGCCGGGTCGACCGGCAGGTATTCGACGACATGGACCACCGACAGGCGCGCGCCGAACTGGCGGGCGAGTTGCTGTGCCCGCGTGAGCACGCTCTGACCTTCTTCGTGGGTTTCGACTGCGGCCAGGATATGGCGGTACATGACCAGCCTCCGGGTTCAGGAAATGGGGGACAGACCACCATTTCCGACGTACTTCTGCGATCTATGGGGAAATGGTGGTCTGTCCCCCATTTCCCGTCAACCCGGAACGTTGGCAAGCCGCGCGAACTGCTCGGGCGACAGCGTTTCGCCGCGCGCGCGCGGGTCGATGCCCGCCGCGGCGAAGGCGTCGGCGCCGACCTCGCCCTTCAGCGCGTTGTGCAGCGTCTTGCGGCGCTGGTTGAACGCCAGCGTGGCGAGGTGGTCGTAGCGCGCGAGGTCGCGGATCGGGAACGGTGCCGGCCGCGGCGTGATGCGCACCACCGCCGAGTCGACCCGCGGCGGCGGGCTGAACGCCCCGGGACCGACCGTGAACAGCTCGACGGCCTCCGCCCGCGCCGCCAGCGTCACCGTGAGCCGGCCGTAGTCCGGCGTGTCGGGCGCCGCGCAGATCCGGCGCACGACTTCCTTCTGCAGCATGAAATGCATGTCGGCGATCGCGCCGGCGTGCTCGAGCAGGTGGAACAGCAGCGGCGTGGAGATGTTGTACGGCAGGTTGCCGGCGAGGCGCAGCCGGCGGCCCTGCGCCACCGCGGTGTAATCCACCCGCAGCGCGTCGGCCTGCACGACTTCGAGCGCCGGGCTGTTGCCGCAGGCCTCGCGCAGGTGCGGGATCACGTCGCGGTCCAGCTCGATTGCGGTCAGCGCGCCGGCCGCCTCGAGCAGCGGCGCGCTCAGCGCGCCGAGGCCGGGGCCGATCTCGATCAGCACATCGCCGGGCTTCGGCGCGATCGCGCGCACGATGCGGGCGATGACGCCCGGCTCGTGCAGGAAATGCTGGCCGAAGCGCTTGCGCGCGCGGTGCGCGGGGGCGGGCTCAGCCACGGCGGGCGAGCGAGGCGGCCAGCGCGAGCGCGGCCCGCTGGCTGCCGGCATCGGCGCGCCCGGTGCCGGCGAGCTCCAGTGCGGTGCCGTGATCGACCGACGCGCGCACGAACGGCAGGCCGAGCGTGACGTTCACCGCCGCACCGAAGCCCGCGTGCTTGAGCACCGGCAGGCCCTGGTCGTGGTACATCGCCAGCACCGCGTCGGCGCCCTTCAGACGCTCGCGCGTGAACAGCGTGTCGGCGGGCAGCGGCCCTTCGAGTCGCATGCCGGCCGCGCGCAGGTCGCGCACCACCGGTTCGATGACGTCGACCTCCTCGCGGCCGAGATACCCCTGCTCGCCGGCGTGCGGGTTGAGTCCCGCCACCAGGATGCGCGGCCGGGCGATGCCCAGGCGCGCGCGCAGGCCGGTGGCGAGCACGCTCAGCACGCGGCGCAGGTGCTCGGCCGTGATCGCCGCCGGCACCTCGCGCAGCGGCAGGTGCGTGGTGGCGAGCGCCACGCGCAGCGTTCCCGCGACCAGCATCATCACCGGCATGTCGGTGCCGCTGAGCGCGGCCAGGTACTCGGTATGTCCGGTGAACGGCAGTCCGGCGTCGTTGATCACGCCCTTGTGCACGGGGCCGGTCACCAGCGCCGCGCGGCGCTGCGCGCGGCACAGCTCCACCGCGCGCCGCAGCGTCTCCAGCACGTAGGGGGAGTTGGCCGGATCGAGCTGCCCCGCGTGCACCGGTGCGCGCAGCGCGACCGGCACGACCGCGAGGCTGCCGGGCGAGTGTGCCGCGCGGCGCGCGCGCGGATCGAACTCGCGCAGGGTCAGGCGCAGGCGCAGGGCGCGAGCGCGCTGCGTCAGCAGCGAGGGATCGGCGATCGCGACCAGCTCGGCGTCATGCCGGCGGCTCGCGACCTGCAGGACGAGGTCCGGCCCCACGCCGGCAGGCTCGCCGGGCGTCAGGAACACCCTGGTAACGGCGGGCCCGGCGGCGGCGCGCTTACGACTTGGCTTTCGGCGCGGCACTCTTGTCGAGTCGGATCTCGACATAGGCTTCGGCGCGCAGGCGGCGCAGCCACATGTCGTACTCCTCGGCCGCCTTGCGGTTCTGGATCACCGAGCGGGCGCGGGCGCGACGGGTCTCGTCCGTGGCGTCGCGTGAGCGGCGCTCCAGCACCTTGGCGACGTGCCAGCCGAACTGGCTGCGGAACGGCGTGCTGACCTGGCCGGGCTTCAGCCGGTCGATCTCCTTCTCGAACTCCGGCGTGTACGTGCCGGCCGGCTGCCAGCCGAGGTCGCCGCCTTCGGCCTTGGTGCCGCTGTCGTCGGAGACCTTCCGGGCGATCTCGCCGATGTCCTCGCCCTTCGCGATGCGGTCGCGGATCTGGCGGATCTCCTGCTTGGTCTGTTCCTCGTTGCGCAGCGCGTTCGGCCGCAGCAGCACGTGCTGCACGTGCGCCTCGGTGACGCTCTTGCGCTCCTCGCCGCCACGCAGGTCGGTCAGCTTCAGGATGTGGAAGCCGGACGCGTTCTCGAGCACCGGCGACAGCTCGCCGCGCTTGAGGGCCTGGACGGCGTTGGCGAACAGCTCGGGCAGGCTGGTGCCGCTGCGCCAGTCGAGGTCGCCGCCGGACAGCGCCTGCTGGCCGTCGGAGTTGCTGATCGCGGCCTGGGCGAAGTCGTCGCCGGCCTGCAGCCGCTTGAGCAGCTCATCGGCCTTGGCGCGCGCCTTCGTGCGCACTTCGCTCGGCGCACCGTCGGGCACGGCGACCAGGATGTGCGAGACGCGGTACTGGGTCTGGTCGAGGCGGCTCTGGTTGGCGAGGAACAGGTTGATGTCCTGCTCGTTGACCACCACGCGCTGCTCGAGCTCGCGGGCGCGCAGGCGGCTGATCGTGATCTCGTCGCGAATCTGCTCGCGCAGCGCCCCGTACTCCATGCCTTCCTTCCTCACGACGACGGTGAACTCCGCCAGCGTCATCTTGTTCTGCGCGGCGAGGCCGGCGAGCACTTCGTTGAGCTCGCGGTCGTCGACGCGGATGCCGGCCTCCGTCGCCCTCTGGGTCTGCACCCGGGTCAGCACCAGGCGCTCGAGCACCTGGGTGTGCAGCACGTCCTCCGGCGGCGGCTGCAGCTTGCGCTCGGCCAGCTGCCGGCGGCTCAGGTCGAGCGCGCGGTCGAACTCGCTTTGCAGCACCACGCCGTCGTTGACGACGGCAACGATCCGGTCGAGGGGTTCGGCGCGCGCGGCGGCGGCGGCCAGGCCGAGCGCCAGGGGAAGCAAGAGGGTGAATCGCATGGGGAAACGGTCCGGACAGCGGGGACCGCCATTTTATAGGAAGTGCCCTAGTTGAGCGCCGGCAGCAGCGATTCGAACCCCGCGCCGATCCGCGTGAGCCCCTTCAGTTCCAGCTGGAGGTAGATGCCGGTCGTGTATTCCTGGTCGGTGTTGAACTGGTAGCGCCGGTAGGCGGTGCGCAGCGACCAGCA
>JBOICR010000011.1:0-12711 GCA_050740195.1 Nevskiaceae bacterium
CTCCTTGATTCTCAAGCCATCAAGCGGCTCGAGCAGCGCGATCGGCACCCGTCTTCTGACGACATCTTCCAGGGAAAGGGCCATTTCTTCGCGGATCGCCAGAATCGCCTCGGCTACGACTAAAGTCGTAGTAGGCCCCAGCCGCCGGGCCCAGCGCGGATCCTCCTGGATCAGTTCGGCCACCCGCCCGATGCGCGTTCCATGCCGAAGTGTCAGGGCCTGCGCGCAGGTTTCGTCGACGCCCCGCTGCTTCAGCAGGGGGACCATCGCGCTCTGCCAGCGGTCGAATTCCTCGGCGGGCGCGCCGGGCAGAGGCTGGCGCGCGGTGCGGCTCGCCGTCCGCTCGCGCCCGAGTTGCTGCTCGACGTGGTCGACGATTTCGGCGGCGTCGCAACGAGCGGTGGTGAACTTGCCGCCGAGGGGCATCACGACGCCGCGCCCGGGTTCCACCACCGTGAACTCGCGCGTGACGCCGGCCAGCGTCGTGGAATCTTCCGCCTGCAGCGTGCGCACGCCGGCGAAGCGCGCGATCACGTCCTCGAATGTCCAGGTCATCCCCGGCAGCCCGTTGCGCACGCCGGCCAGCAGGTAGCGGACTTCGTCGTCGGTCGCGGTGATGCGGTCGGGTTCGTCGATCGCCTGTTCGGTCGTGCCGATCAGCGTGCGGCCGTACCACGGGATCACGAAGAACACGCGGCCGTCGTTGGCGGTCAGCAGGAAGGCGTGGTCGCAGCCCGGGATCGCGGGCACCACTATATGTATGCCTTTCACGCGCCGGACCCGCGGCGCGGCCGTGCCCAGCAGCTGCGGCGCCCACGGTCCGGCGGCGTTGACCGTCACCCGCGCCTTGAGCTCGAAGCGCTCGTCGGCGAGCCGGTCGCGCACGCGGGCGCCGACCACTGCGCCCTCGTGCTCGAGCAGCGCTTCGGCCTCGATCCGGTTGGCGACGATCGCGCCGGCGCCCTGCGCGGCGGCGACCACGGTCAGCGTCATGCGCGCGTCGTCCTCCTGGCAGTCGCCGTAAGCGAAGCCGCCGAGCAGCCGCTCGGGATCGACATACGGGTACCGGCGCAGCAGCTCCTTCGCGGAGAACCGCCGGTGCCACGGCACCGGCTGGCCGCGGCCGCCGAGGAAGTCGTAGAGCGTGAGGCCGGCGGACAGCATGAGCATCGACGCGCGCGGGCCCTTCCACACCGGCATGACGAAGCCGAGCGGCCGCACCAGGTGCGGCGCCAGCCGGTGCAGCTGGCGGCGCTCGACCAGTGCATCGCGTACCAGCGCGAAGTCGTAGTGCTCGAGGTAGCGCAGCCCGCCGTGGATCAGCTTGCTGGACGAAGACGAGGTGGCGCTGGCCCAGTCGTCGCGCTCGATCAGCGCGACCGTCAGCCCGCGGAGGGCAGCATCGTAAGCGGTCCACGCGCCGTAGATGCCGCCGCCGATGACGAGCACGTCGAAGGTCCGTTCGCGGAACGGGCCGGGGGCACGCAGCAGTGGCCAGGCGTCCATGCGTTACTTGAAAACGAGCTCCGTCTGGAAATGGCCGGCGGCCTGCTTGTGCAGCCGCAGGAACGCCTCGGCGATGCGGGCCGGGTCGTATTTGGTGCCGGACTGCACGAAGCCGTACACCGTCACGGTCGCGACGTGGATTCCCCAGGCGCCGAGTTCCTGCGCCAGGCTGTAGGTGAGGTTGCGCAGTGCCGCCTTGCCCAGCGACAGCGAGGCGTAGCTGGCGGCGGGCTCGTGCGCAAAGCCGCCGCCGGTCAGCAGGATCGTGCCGTGCCCGCGCGGCTTCATCGTGACGGCCGCCTCCTGCGCGCAGATCAACGCGCCGGTGACGTTGACCTGGAAGTCCGCCGCCAGCTGCGCGCCCTTGAGCGTGGTCGGCTTTCCCGGCGTGTGCGCGACCGGGTTGTAGACCACGACGTCGAGGTCGGCGAAATCCTTGCGCACCGCGGCGAACAGCTGGCGCAGCGAGGCTTCATCGGCGGCGTCCGCCGGGTACGCGCGCGCGGTGGCGCCGAGTTTCTGCAACTCGCGACAGAGCGTGTCGAGCTTGCCGGGGTTGCGCGACGCCAGCGCGATGTCGTGGCCCTCGCGCGCGAACGCGAGCGCCAGCGACTGGCCGATGCCGGGGCCGGCACCGACGATGAGGCAGGCGGGCTTCATGGCGGGAACGTTACCCTCCACCGAGGAAATCCGCGATGCAGCGCGCGGTCTCCTGCGGCGCCGAGAAATGCAGCATGTGCGTGCCGCGTTCGACCACGACCGCGCGATGGTCGCGGAAGCAGGCGCGACGGCGCGCGGTTTCCTCGGGCGTGATCGCGTTGCGGAACTGCGACAACCCGCCGTCGACGAACAGCGTCGGTGCCGTGACTTCGCGCCAGATCGCCATGGATTCCTCGTTGCGATACAGGCCGGGGCCGCTGACGCGGTGCTTCGGATCGGCGCACAGCGCGATGCGGCCGCTGCCGTCCTCGCGGCCCCAGCAGCGCGCGACGAAGCCGCTGCGCTCGGCGGGCAGATCCGGGTGCTGCTTGCGGATGCGTCCGGCGAGCTCGTCGTACGACGCATACGTTTTCTGCTGCGGCAGGTCCTTGAGCTGGTCGAGCCAGCGGCGGAAGCGCTTGGGCGCGAACTTCGGCTCCATGTCGGGCAGGAACAGGCCGTCGAGGCACGCGAGCTTCTTCACGCGCGCCGGGCGCAGGCCGGCGAACAGGCTGGCGATCTGCGCGCCCATGCTGTGGCCGACCAGCAGCACCGGCTCGTCCGGCGAATAGTGATCGACCATCGCTTCGAGGTCGCCGACGTAGTCCTGGAACCAGTAGCCGTCGGCCGGCCATTCGGTGAGGCCGAAGCCGCGCAGGTCCGGCGCCAGCACCTGGAACCTCGGCAGCAGGCCCTCGGCCACCGGCTGCCAGGTGGCCGACACGTCGAGGTAGCCGTGCAGCAGGAACACCGGCGGCGCGGCCGGGTCGCCCCAGCGGCGCACGTGGTAGCGCAGCCCGCGGACGCGGATGAAGTCGGAACGGCTGGAAGTCATGTCGCGAATCCTAGCAACACGCTTCGCCGCCCAACGCGCAACACATGGCGTCCCGGGGTCCCGAAGGTTAGGCTGTCGCCTTCTCCGGGGGACTTGATGCGCGAAGGCAAGGGACACGGGCCGCGGACGGCGCAGCCGTCGCGCCGGCTCGCCTCGATCATGTTCACCGACCTCGTCGGCTACAGCGCGCTGGCGCAGCGTGACGAGGCGCTCGCCATCGAGCTGCTCGAGCTGCACCGGGCCTGGGTGCGCGAGATCCTGCCGCTCTACGGCGGCACCGAGATCGAGACCGTCGGCGACGCCTTCCTGATCGAGTTCGCCGGCGCGCTCGGCTGCGTCGAGTGCGCGGTGGCGATCCAGCGCCGCTTCGCCGAGCACAACGCCGCCGCGCCGCCGGACCGCCGCATGGAGCTGCGCATCGGCATCCACCTGGGCGACGTCGAGCACAAGGGCGACAAGGTGTTCGGCGACGGGGTCAACATCGCCTCGCGCATCCACGGCATGGCCAAGCCGGGCGGCATCTGCGTCTCGGAGGACGTGCAGCACGCGGTGCGCAACCGGCCTGCCTTCCAGTTCACCAGCCTCGGCACGCCGCCCCTGAAGAACATCTCGGCGCCGCTGGAGCTGTTCGAGCTCGCGCCGTCGCTGAGCCTGGCGCCGCCGGCCGAAGTCACGGTGGTGAAGGCGCGGCCCGCGCTCGTCAAGTCGCGCCGGTGGATTCCGCTGGCCGCAGCCGCGGGCGTCGTCGCCATTGCGCTGGCCGCGGCCATCGGCTGGTTCACGACGCGCGCGCCGCCGCCGGGCGCGGTCCCCTCGATCGCGGTGCTGCCGTTCGAGAACCTCAGCGCGGATTCCGACAGCGCCTACTTCACCGACGGGCTGCACGACACCGTGATCGGCCACCTGTCGCGCGTGTCCGGCATCAAGGTCATCTCGCGCACGTCCGTGATGGGGTATCGGGGCCAGAAGGCGAGCCTGCGCCAGATTGCCAGCGAGCTCGGCGTGACCAGCATCCTCGAGGGCAGCGTGCAGCGCGCCGGCAGCAAGCTGCGCGTGGCCGCCCAGCTGATCGACACCGCCACCGACACGCACTTGTGGAGCAGCGAGTACAACCGCGAGATCGCCGACGTGTTCGAGGTGCAGGCTGACATCGCGCAGCAGGTGGCCAGGGCGGTGCGGGTGCAGCTCACGCCGCAGGAGCAGGCCTCGATCCAGGCCGTGCCGACCCGCAACCAGGCCGCCTACGACCTGTACCTGCGGGCCGTGGTGGTCCTTCGCGCATCGCAGGTCGACGTGGACAAGCTGCGCCAGGCGCTCGAGCTGCTGGACCAGGCCATCGCGCTCGATACGGATTTCGCGCCGGCCTATGCCGTGGCGGCGCAGATGCACGACACCTTGCACTGGTTCGGCTTCGACACCAGCGACGAGCGGCGCCGGCTCGCCGGCGTGAATGTCGACAAGGCATTGAGCCTGGACCCGCAATCGGTCGAGGCCCACGTCGCCAAGGCGCAGCACGTCTACCACGGCTCGCGGGACTACGACGCGGCGATCCAGGAACTGGAGATCGCGCGCAGGCTCGCACCGAACCACGTGGAGGCCCTGTTCTGGGTCGGGGTCATCCAGCGCCGGCAGGGGCGCTGGGACGATGCGATCGCCACGCTGGAACGGGCCAGCGCGCTCGATCCGCTCAACGGGCAGTACCTCTGGGACTACGCCAACACGCTGCAGTTGGTCCGCCGCTACGGCGACGCCGCGACGCTGCTGCAGCGGATGGTGCACGTGCAGGCGGACGACCCGGCCGGCCCCGTCCTGGCCGCCTATAACCAATTCCTGAGGTCGGGCGACCTCGCCGGGGTCGACAGGGCATTGGCCGCTTGGCCGGCGAGCCAGGATCCGGGTTGCCAGGGCACCTTGTTGCGCTACAGCGCGCCCTACTACCAGCGGCGCTTTGGCGATGCCGTGGCCGCGCTGGCGGCCTGCAAGGAGCGCTACGCGAGCTGGGAAGGCGGCGAATCGCCGCCGTGGGAGTACTTCACCGTCCGGGCGCGCTGGCTGGCCGGGGAGCGGGGGACACGCGCGCCGGCGGAAAAGGTGCGACAGGAGCTGGAGCGCTCGCTCGCCGCGAAGCCCGACCAACCCTACACCCACATGTTCCTGGCGTTCACGCTGGTCATGCTCGGCGAGCCGGCGCGGGCGCTCGAACTGACCGACCGCGCGCTGGCCATGATGCCGCTCCGCCGCGACGCCCTGACCGGCGCCTCGATCCTGCTGCTCGCCACCGAGGTGTACGCGAACGCGGGCGCACCCGATCGCGCGCTGGCCGGGCTTGCCCGGGCGCTGGGCTTGCCCAGCGGCGGCAACGTGGAGGAGATCCGGCGGGACCCGGTGTTCGACCCGCTGCGCAAGGATCCTCGCTTCCAGAAGCTGCTCGACGGGCACCCGACCGGGACGGCCTGAGCCCACCCGGCTAGACTGCGCGCCATGACAGATCTGTCCGGACCGCGGTCGGGGCAGCCGACGCGGCAGCTGGCCGCCATCATGTTCACCGACCTCGTCGGCTACAGCGCGATGGCCCATCGGGACGAGGCGCTGGCGATCGAGCTGCTCGAGCTGCACCGCACCTGGGTGCGCGCGATCCTGCCGCGCTTCGGCGGCCGCGAGGTCGAGACCGTCGGCGATGCCTTCCTGGTCGAGTTCGGCAGCGCGCTGGCCGCGGTCGAGTGCGCGGTTGCGATCCAGCAACGCTTCGCCGACTACAACGAGCACGCCACGCCGACCCGGCGCATGAAGCTGCGGATCGGCATCCACCTCGGCGACGTCGAGCACGCCGGCGACAAGGTGATGGGCGACGGCGTCAACGTCGCCTCGCGCATCCATGGCATGGCCGAGCCGGGCGGGATCTGCGTGTCGCAGGACGTGCAGCGCGCGGTGCGCAACCGCGGCGAGCTGAAGTTCACCAGCATGGGGTCGCCGAAGCTCAAGAACATCGAGACGCCGCTCGAGCTGTTCGAGGTGCACGCCGGCGGTGGCGGCAGGCGCGCCGCGATCGTCGCGGGCGTGAAGCGCAAGGTGGGCTGGGTGCCGCGCTGGCTCTGGATTACGGTCGCCGTGATCGTCCTGATCAACGTCCTCAGCGACGACGACGGCAAGGGCCCCGGCCCCGGCAACGTCGAGGTCGAACCGCGCGACGAGCCGCCGGCGATCGCCGTGCTGCCGTTCGAGAACCTCAGCAACGACCCGGATGCCGCGTTCTTCACCGACGGCCTGCACGACACCGTGATCGGGCACCTGTCGCGCGTCAGCGGCCTCAAGGTCATCTCGCGCACCTCGGTGATGGGCTACCGCGGCAAGCAGAAGAACCTGCGGCGTATCGGCCGTGAGCTCGGCGCCGACCACATCCTCGAGGGCAGCGTGCAGCGCGCCGGCGGGCGGCTGCGCGTGGCGGCGCAGTTGATCGACACCGACACCGACACGCACCTGTGGAGCCAGGAGTACGACCGCGAGCTGAAGGATGTGTTCGCGGTGCAGGCCGACATCGCCCAGAGCGTCGCCGCGGCGGTCCACGCCAAGCTGACGCCGCAGGAGCAGGCCGGCATCGAGGCAATCCCCACGACGCACCCCGGGGCGTACGACATGTACCTGCGCGCGGTGCTGGTCGAGCGGCGCGCCGATCCCAAGCCGCAGGAAGTCCGCGAAGCGATCGACCTGCTCGACCAGGCCGTCGCGATCGACCCGCAGTTCGCGCTGGCCTACGCGCTGCTCGCCCACCTGCACGACGGCCTGTACTGGTCCGGCGTCGATCCGTCCGACGCGCGGCGCGCGCTGGTGGAGAAGAACGCCGACGCGGCACTGCGGCTCAACCCGAAGCTGGCCGAGGCGCACGTCGCCAAGGCGCTCTACCACTACCACGGCTCGCGCAATTACCAGGCGGCGCTGGCCGAGCTCGAGGTGGCGCGCGGCCTCGCGTCCGGCAACGCCAAGGTGCATTTCTGGCTCGGGCCGATCTATCGCCGTCAGGCCCGCTGGGACGAGGCGATGGAAAGCCTGGACCGTGCCACCGCCCTCGACCCGATGAACACCGCGTTCCAGCTCGACCGCGCCGGCACGCTGCAGATGATGCGGCGCTACGGCGAGGCGCAGGAGGCCTTCGACCGGATCGCCAGCCAGGAGACCGGCAACCCGGTCATCCCGGTGATCAGCGCTTTCAACCAGCTGTTCGCCCGGGGCAGCCTGGCGCCGCTCGAGCAGGCGGTCGCGAAGCTGCCGCCGGGTTTCGATCCGAACTGCCAGGCGACCGGGATGCGCGTCGGGCTGGCCGTGCTGCAGCACCGGTTCGAGGCGGCCAGGGCCGCCGGGCTCGCCTGCAAGGAGACCGTCCTGCCGAGCAGCGGCGGCGCGCAGATCCCGATGGAGTACTTCGTCGCGCAGGTGAAGTGGCTGGCCAGCCGCCAGCCTCCGCCCGAAGCTGAGACGGCGCGCGCCATTCTCGAAAGAACCCTCGCCGAGAAGCCGGACCTGGCCGAAACGCGCATGCACCTTGCCGGCGTGCTGGTCATGCTCGGCCAGAAGGAGCGGGCGATGGCCGAGGCGGAGCGTGCGCTGGCCGACCTGCCGATGGAGCGCGATGCGCTCGCCGGCGCGTCGCTGCGGCGCACGGCAGTCGACATCTTTGCGAATTGCGGTGCCATCGACCGGGCGCTGTCCGAACTTGCGCAGGTCCTGCGGGTGCCCAATGGCGGTCACGTGTACGAGATGAAGCTCGACCCCTTTCTGGACCCGCTGCGCGGCGATCCGCGCTTCGAGAAGCTGCTCGCCGAGCACCTGCCCAAGCCGGCCTGAGCCGTCGGCCCCTTCCGCTAGACTGCGCGCCATGAAACGGCTCCCGGGCACGCAGCCCGCCGACTCCGCGCTGTTCTTCACCCGCAACGATCCCGGCGATCCGCGCCTGGGCGACCGTGTCAACCGCGGCCCCGGCGTCTACGAAAGGGCGCACGTCGCCATCCTCGGTTGCCCGCAGGACGAGGGCGTGCGTCGCAACAAGGGCCGCCCAGGCGCCGTCGCGGCGCCGACCGAGATCCGCCGCGCGCTGTACAAGATGACCGTCGGCGACCTGGAGTCGCTGGGCCTGTGCGACGCGGGCGACGTCGCGCCCGCCGCGACGCTCGAGGACACGCACACCGCGCTGCAGGCCGCGGTCGGCCAGTTGCTGGCCGACGGCAAGCGCGTCGTCGTGCTCGGCGGCGGTAACGACATTTCGTACCCCGACTGCGCGGCGCTGGCGCAGCACGCCGGCGACGTGCTGGCTTTCAACGTCGACGCTCACTACGACGTGCGCGAGAGCGCGGAGCGCAACAGCGGCACGCCGTACCGGCAGCTGCTGGAGGAGGGACTGCTGCAGCCGCGACGCTTCTTCGAGCTCGGCAGCCAGCCGTTCTGCAACGCCGCCGCGCATGCGCAATACCTGAACGACAAGGGCGCGCACGTCGTGCCGCTGGACGCGCTGCGCGCCAGGGGCGCCGCGCGCGTCGTGCGCCGCGCGCTGCGCGAGGCGAACAAGGCCAAGGCCGTGTTCTGGGGCCTGGACCTGGACGTCGTCAGCGCCGCGGAAGCGCCCGGCGTGTCGGCGCCCAATCCGCTGGGCCTGTCGGGCGCAGAGTTGTGCGAGATCGCCCGGCTCGCCGGTGCCGAGCCGCGCACCCGCATCGTCGAGTTGAGCGAGGTGAATCCTGCCTTCGACGTGGACGGCCGCACCAGCCGGCTGGCCGCCGCGGCGATCTATCACTACCTGGCCGCCGTCAAATGAAACGAACCATCCGCGCCCCGCGCGGCACGACGCTTTCCTGCCGCAACTGGCAGATCGAAGCGGC
Organism: Nevskiaceae bacterium; assembly: GCA_050740195.1. Classification (GTDB taxonomy): domain Bacteria; phylum Pseudomonadota; class Gammaproteobacteria; order Nevskiales; family Nevskiaceae; genus JACPFV01. Next base: position 8,908 of record JBOICR010000011.1, read on the forward strand.
GTATCGAATGATCCAGAACAACCTGGATCCCGACGTCGCCTTCGATCCGGACAACCTGATCGTCTATGGCGGGCGCGGCCGCGCGGCGCGCAACTGGGCGTGCTTCGACGCGATCCTCGCGTCGCTCCGGGCGCTCGCGCCGGACGAGACGCTGCTGGTGCAGTCGGGCAAGCCGGTCGCGGTGTTCAAGTCGCATCCGGATGCGCCGCGCGTGCTGCTGGCCAACTCCAACATCGTGCCGAAGTGGTCCACACAGGAGAACTTCGATCGCTGGGAGCGCGAGGGCCTGATGATGTACGGCCAGATGACGGCCGGCAGCTGGATCTACATCGGCACGCAGGGAATCCTGCAGGGCACCTACGAGACCTTCGGCGCGCTGGCGCGCCAGCACGGCTGGGGCACGCTCAAGGGAAAGCTCACGGTCACCGCGGGCTTGGGGGAGATGGGCGGCGCGCAGCCGCTCGCCGTCACGCTGAACGAAGGCGTCGGCCTGTTCGTCGAGGTGGATCCGTGGCGCGCCGAGCGGCGCCTGCGCCTGAAACAGGTGGACACGATCGCGACCGACCTCGACAGCGCGATCGAGGAAGCCCTGGCGTGCAAGAAGGCCGGCCGGGCGCGCTCGATCGCCGTGGTCGGCAACGCCGCCGAGATCCTGCCGGCGATGCAGAAGAAGAAGCTCAAGCCCGACGTCGTGACCGACCAGACCTCCGCGCACGACGTCATGCACGGCTACATTCCCGCGGGCCTGTCGCTGACGCAAGCGGCGGCGCTGCGCAAGAAAAATCCCAGGCTCTATGAGCGCAAGGCCATGGACTCGATGGCCACGCACGTGCGGGCGATGCTGAAGTGGCAGCAGCGGGGCGCCGTGGTGTTCGACTACGGCAACAACCTGCGCCAGCGCGCCTTCGACCACGGCGTGAAGCAGGCCTTCAATTATCCGGGCTTCGTGCCGGCCTACATCCGGCCGCTGTTCTGCGAAGGGCAGGGGCCGTTCCGCTGGGTCGCGCTGTCCGGCGACGCGGAGGACATCTACAAGACCGACCGCGCGGTCATGGAGCTGTTCCCGCACAAGAAGGACCTGCATCGCTGGCTGAAGATGGCGCGCGAGCACGTCGCGTTCCAGGGGCTGCCGGCGCGCATCTGCTGGCTCGGCTACGGCGAGCGCCACCAGGCCGGGCTCAAGTTCAACGATAGGGTCGCCAGCGGGGAGCTCAAGGCGCCGATCGTGATCGGCCGCGACCACCTCGACAGTGGCTCAGTGGCGAGCCCGAACCGCGAGACCGAGGCGATGAAGGACAAGTCCGACGCCATCGCCGACTGGCCGCTGCTGAACGCGATGATCAACGCGGTCGGCGGCGCGACCTGGGTCAGCATCCACAACGGCGGCGGCGTCGGCATCGGCTACTCGACGCACGCCGGCCAGGTGATCGTCGCCGACGGCACGCCCGAAGCCGCCAGGCGCCTGGAGCGCGTGCTGACCAGCGACCCGGGCATGGGCGTGGTGCGCCACGCCGACGCCGGTTACGAGGAAGCGATCCGCTTCGCGCGCAAGACCGGCGTCAAGATTCCGATGCGGCCGAAAACTGGATCCCCGCCTCCGCGGGGATGACGACCTGGGCCGTGAAACCACAGAAAGTGGATTTGCTCGTGCACAGCGCGGCCCAGGTCATCACCTGCGCCTCGTCCGGCGGACCGCGCCGCGGCGCGGCGATGGACGATCCCGGCGTCATTGCCGGCGGCGCGGTGGCGGTTCGCGGCGGGCGCATCGTCGCGGTCGGCCCCAGCGCGGAGCTGCTCGCGCGGCACGTCGCCGAGGAGGAACTCGACGCCACCGGCTGCGTCATCTGTCCCGGCTTCGTCGATCCGCACACGCACGTGGTGTTCGCGGGCGACCGCGCCGACGAGTTCGAGCGCCGCATCCGCGGCGAGACCTACCAGCAGATCGCTGCCTCCGGCGGGGGCATCCTGTCGACGGTGCGAGCGACGCGCGCGGCCGCCGTGCCGTCGCTGGTGGAACAGTCGCTCGCGCGGCTCGACGAGATGCTGACCCTTGGCACCACCACGGTCGAGGCCAAGACCGGCTACGGCCTGGACGCCGCCGCCGAGATGAAGCTGCTGCGCGCCATCGACCGGCTCGACCGCGCCGGGCCATTCGAGCTGGTGCCGACCTTCATGGCTGCCCATACGGTCCCGCCCGAGTTCGCGGGGCGCACCGACGCGTACGTCGAGCTCATCGTCGACGAGTTGCTGCCGGCGGCGGTCGCCTGGTACGAGGCTTCGGGCTTCAAGGACGACGGCCGGCCGATGTTCGTCGACGTGTTCTGCGAGCAGCATGCGTTCGACCTGGCGCAGGCACGGCGCGTGCTCGAGGCGGCGCGCGCAGCCGACCTGCCGCTGAAGGCGCACGTCGACCAGTTCACCGAGCTTGGCGGCCTCGCGCTGGCGCTCGAGCTGGGCGCGATCTCGGTGGACCATCTCGACGTGACCGGTGCCGATGGCATCCGCGCGCTGGCCGCCTCGACCGCCGTCGGCGTCGTCATTCCGACCGCGAGCTTCAACCTCGGCAGCGCGCGCTACGCGGACGCGCGCGCGATGATCGACGCCGGCGCCGCGCTGGCCCTGACCACCGACATCAACCCCGGCTCCTCGCCGTGCCCGTCGCTGCCGCTGGCCATGGCGATCGCCTGCCGGTACCAGAAACTATCGCCGGCCGAGGCCCTGAACGCCTCGACCATCAACGCCGCGCATGCGATCGGCCTGGGCGACCGCATCGGCTCGCTCGAGGTCGGCAAGCAGGCCGACCTGCTGATGCTCGACGCGGCCGACTATCGCCACCTCGGTTACCAGTTCGGCGGCAACCTCGTCGCCAAGGTCGTCAAGAAAGGCACCATCGTGGTATGACGGGCGCGACATGACCGACGTGATCCGGCTGGACGGCGCGAGCCTCTCCTTCGCGCAGGTGCTGGCGGTGGCGCACGGCGCGCCCGGTGCGCCGCGCGTCGCGCTCGCCGACGGCGCACGCGTCGCCGTGCAGCGCGCCGCGGATGGCGTGCAGCGCCTGCTGAAGGAAGGGCGCATCGCTTACGGCATCACCACCGGCTTCGGCGCGTTCAAGGATCGCGTGATCCCGCCCGACCAGGTCGAGCAGCTACAGCGCAACATCCTGGTCAGCCACGCCGTTGGCGTCGGCAAGCCCTACGACGTCGCCGCCACCCGCGCAATCATACTGATCCGCGCCAACACGCTGGCGCGCGGCAACTCCGGCGTGCGGGTCGAGACGCTCGAAATGCTGCTCGAGATGCTCAATCGCGGCGTACACCCGGTGATTCCCGAGAAGGGCTCGCTCGGCGCCAGCGGTGACCTCGCGCCGCGTGCCCACATGGCGCTGCCGCTGATCGGCGAAGGCGAAGTCGAGTACAACGGCCGCGTGCAGAAATCGTCCGAGGCGCTGGCGGCCGCGGGCCTGAAGCCGCTGACGCTGGCAGCCAAGGAAGGCCTCGCGCTGACCAACGGCACTTCAGTGATGTGCGCGCTCGGCGTGTTGGAGACGCTGCGCGCCGAATCGCTGTCGCAGGCGGCGGACGTTGCCGGCGCCCTGTCGCTCGAGGCGCTGAACGGCACGGCGGCCGCGTTCGACGAGAGGCTCCACAAGCTGCGGCCGTTCCCGCGCCAGATCGAATGTGCGGCCTACCTGCGCGCATTGCTCGAGGGCAGCGGCTACGTGCGGCGCAGCGACAGCGACAACGTGCAGGACGCCTACACGCTGCGCTGCATCCCGCAGGTGCACGGCGCGGTGCGCGACGC
>JBOICR010000012.1:0-11341 GCA_050740195.1 Nevskiaceae bacterium
ATCTCCTACATCTCGACCGGCGGCGGCGCGTTCCTCGAGTTCATGGAAGGCAAGACGCTGCCGGCGGTTGCGGCGCTGATCGATCGGGCCGCAAAATCGGGCTTCTGATCACGGAACAGGGGCAAGCCATGGGCGCGAAGGTCGGGTGGGGCCTGGCACTGGTGTTCGGCGTCGCGGCCGTTGGCGAATACCTGTACTACTCGTCGCACGAGGCGAAGGCGCTGGCCGAGCAGGCGGCGACCTACGAAGAGCAGATGGCGCAGGTGAAGGCCGACGCGGCGGCGCAGGTCAAGCTCGCGCAGGACACCGCCGCGGCGGACAAGCTCTCGCTGCAGACCGAGCTCGACTTCCAGAAGATGCCGGAGCTGCCGATCAAGACGATGTTCCGCGCCGGCCAGGTGCTGTACGTCGAGAACCAGCTCAACGAGCCGTTCAGCTGCAAGGTGCGCCTGCAGCGGGCCGGCAGCCCGACGTCCAAGGAAATGGATTTCTCCATGAAGGCGCAGACCTTCCAGGACCTGGGCGCGATCGGCGACTGGGTCTTCGCCAAGGGCGACAGCGTCGAATTTGTGAAGTCCGGGCACAAGCCGCGCGCGCTGACCGTGCCGTAGCGTCAGTGAGCTGAGCCATGCGCTTCGAAGGCACCTCGACTTACGTCGCCACCGACGACCTGATGATGGCGGTCAACGCCGCCGTCACGCTGCAGCGCCCGCTGCTGGTCAAGGGCGAGCCGGGCACCGGCAAGACGCAGCTGGCAATCGAGATCAGCAAGGCCCTGAAGCGGCCGTATTTCGAGTGGCACATCAAGTCCACCACCAAGGCGCAGCAGGGCCTGTACGAGTACGACGCGGTCTCGCGCCTGCGCGACAGCCAGCTCGGCGATGCGCGCGTCAAGGACATCAGGAACTACATCGTCAAGGGCAAGCTGTGGGAGTGCTTCGACAGCACGACGCCGCCGGTGCTGCTGATCGACGAGATCGACAAGGCCGACATCGAGTTCCCGAACGACCTGCTGCGCGAACTCGACCGCATGGAGTTCTACGTCTACGAGACGCACGAGACGATCAAGGCGAGGCATCGGCCGGCGATCCTCATCACGTCGAACAACGAGAAGGAACTGCCGGACGCCTTCCTGCGCCGCTGTTTCTTCCACTACATCCGCTTCCCCGACAAGGATGTGATGCAGAAGATCGTCGACGTGCACTTCCCGAACCTGAAGAAGATGCTGCTGAAGGAAGCGATGGAAGTGTTCTTCGGCCTGCGCGAGCTGCCGGGCCTGAAGAAGAAGCCGTCGACCTCCGAGCTGCTGGACTGGCTCAAGCTGCTGCTGGCCGAAGACATCGCCCCGGACGTGCTGCGCGAGTCCTCGACCAAGAAGTCACTGCCGCCGCTTTACGGCGCGCTGCTGAAGAACGAGCAGGACGTGCACCTGTTCGAGCGGCTCGCCTTCATGGCGCGAAGGGCGCAATAGCGCTACTTGCAGTCCCCCAGCCGCTTGGCGGACATGGTCTGCTTCATCGCTTGCCCGCCTCCCATGTTCATCGTGCCGCCGCCGCTGATCGAATTCGGCGCCAGCGCGAATTCGTAGTGGCCGGTCACCGCGTGCTCGCCCGTGCAGGCGACGTCGTAGCTGACCTTGCCGGCATCGTGCTTCATGTTCTTGATCTCGCAGCTCGACTTGTCCCGCGGATTGCTCGCGTAATCGCCTTTGTCGACGTCCTGCTGCGTCATGCACCGCTGGAAAGTCTGAGGCGGCATCGCGATGGGCATGCCCGCCATCTCCATCTTCATCGTGTACTCCCACATCCCCGGCTGCATCCTGGCGTCGCCGGCGAGCACGGCTGCCGACAGCGCCAGCGGTCCCAGCATCCACGACGTTCCGCGCATGGCAGTTTCCCCTCTAGGCCCAATTCGACGGTTCTTCGTCGCCCAGCCGCCACAGATACCAGCTGGCGACCGATCGGTACGGCGCCCAAGCCCTGGTGATGGCCAGCGTTCGCCGATCGCCCAGCTTACGCCCCCTCGCATACAGCCGATTCACCGAGCGGCGCAGCCCGAGGTCGCCCATTGCGAAGATGTCCAGGCGGTCGAGCGCGAAGATCAGGTACATCTCGGCCGACCAGCGGCCGATGCCGGGCAGGGCGTCGAGCATCTCGATCGCCGCCTCGTCGTCGAGCCGGTCCAGCGCGTCGAACGAGAACTCGCCGGCACGCACGCGCCGCGCGATCTCGACGATCCAGCGGGCCTTGGCGTTCGACAGTCCGCAGCGGCGCAGCGAGGCGTGCCGGACGCGCGCGAAGTGCGCGGGCTCGAGGTGCGGGTTGGCCTTGACCAGCACCTCGACCCGCCCCTGGATGGTATCGGCGGCCTTGGTCGACAGCTGCTGGCTGATGATCGAGGTGCACAGGATGTGGAACGGGTCGCGGCGCTTGCTGCCGAGCGCGCAGGGACCGTGCCGGGCGATCAGGGGCGCCAGCACCGGATCCACCACGGAAAGGTGGCTTTCCGCCTCGCGGAGCACGGCGGCAAGGGCGCTAGAATTGTCCTCGGACATTGCCGGATTCTCGCATGCTCTTCGGGTTCTTCTTCACCTTGCGCGACGCGGGCCTGAAGGTCTCGCTGTCCGAGCTGCTGGTGCTGCTCGAGGCGCTCTCCAAGCATGTCGCGATCTTCTCGATCGACGACTTCTATCACCTGTCGCGCGCCACGCTGGTCAAGGACGAGACCCAGTTCGACCGCTTCGATCGTGCGTTCGCGGCCTACTTCAAGGGCGTCGAGAGCGTGGCGCAGCAGCTGCAGGGCGAGATTCCGGAGGAGTGGCTGCGCAAGATGACCGAGCTGCACCTGTCCGACGAAGACAAGAAAAGGATCCAGGCCCTGGGCGGGTGGGACAAGCTGATGGAGACGCTCCGGCAGCGCCTCGCCGAGCAGCAGAAGCGACACCAGGGCGGCAGCAAGTGGATCGGCACCGGTGGCACCTCGCCGTTCGGCAATGCCGGCTACAACCCGGAGGGCGTGCGCATCGGCGGCGAGGGTGGCGGCCGGCGCGCGGTCAAGGTCTGGGAGCAGCGCGAGTACGCGAACCTCGACGACAAGGTCGAGCTCGGCATCCGCAACATCAAGCTGGCGCTGCGCCGGCTGCGCAAGTTCGCGCGCGAGGGGGCCGAGCAGATCCTCGATCTCGAGGACACCATCAGTTCCACCGCGCGCAACGCGGGCTGGCTCGACATCAAGATGGTGCCGGAGCGCCACAACGCGGTGAAAGTGCTGCTGTTCCTCGACGTCGGCGGCAGCATGGATCCGCACGTGAAAGCGTGCGAGGAGCTGTTCTCGGCATGCAAGACCGAGTTCAAGCACCTCGAATATTTCTACTTCCATAACTTCGTGTACGAGAGCGTGTGGAAGGACAACCGCCGGCGCCACAGCGAGCGCATCCCGCTGCTCGACGTGATGCACCGCTATCCGCCGGACTACAAGCTGATCTTCGTCGGCGACTCGACCATGAGCCCGTACGAGATCACGCAGCCCGGCGGCTCGGTCGAGCACTGGAACGAGGAGGCGGGAGCGTCCTGGTTCAGGCGCCTGACCGAGACCTATGCGCGCGCGATCTGGCTCAACCCGGAGGCCGAGCAGCACTGGGAGTACACGCCGTCGATCCAGGCGACGCAGGAGCTGCTGGGCCGGGACCGCATGTTCCCGCTGACGCTGGAAGGACTCGATCGAGGGATGCGGCGGCTGAGCCACTGACGACCGGTTAGAATCCCCCGGAACTGAACAAGAAAGGGGGGCTGTCATGACCGCAATCACCGCGCTGCTGCTGTTCACGGCGTGGACGCTGGTGCTGATGCTGATCTACGTCGGCTACCGCGTCGCGCTGACGCTGGCGATGAAGAAGCCGGCCAACTCCTGGGGCCGCGGGCAGCCGAACGACGATCCGCCGTTCATCACGCGCGCGCACCACGCCCACCTGAACTGCCTCGAGAACCTGCCGGTGTTCGCGGTGATCGTGGTGGTTGCGTTCATGCTGAACAAGCTGCCGGTCGTGGACCAGGTCGCGGCGTTCGTGGTCTATGCGCGACTGGCGCAGAGCACGGTGCACCTGATTGGCGTGAACCACTGGCTGGTGTTCATCCGCGCCAATTTCCTGCTGATCCAGGCCGGGCTGTTCGCGTACATGATCTGGGGGCTGATGCAGTGAATCCGCGCCTGAGGCGGCGCCTGCGCCGGGCCGCGGCGTGGGGCGCCGGGTTGTTGGTCGTGGTCGTCCTGCTGTCGAACCGCTGGGTCATCAACAGCACGGACTCGTGGCTTTACAAGGATTCATCGCTGATGCCGGACAACGAGGTCGGGCTCGTGCTCGGCTGCAGCCCGTTCGTCAGCACCGGCAAGCCCAACCCGCAGTTCCGCGGGCGGATGCAGGCGGCCGCCGAGCTGTACCGGCTCGGCAAGGTCAAGCGCCTGATCCTGTCGGGCGCCAATCCGGACTCGCGCTACAACGAGCCGCGCAAGATGCGTGACGCGCTGCTGGAGCTCGGCGTGCCGTCCGAGGCGATGGTGCTCGACTTCGCCGGCGACAGCACCTACGAATCGATCACGCGCGCGCAGATCGTGTTCGGGCTGACCGAGCTGACCCTGGTGACGCAGAAGTACCACGCCTACCGGGCGCTGTTCCTGGCCCGCAAGACCGGCCTGCGTGCCGTGGCCTACCAGGCGCCCATTGAAGGCGTCAGTGGCGCCGACTTCCGCCACCCGCCGCGCGAGGTGTTCGCCCGCGTGCTGGCGGTGTTCGACATCCTGGTCTACCGAGCCGTCGGGGAATAAAACAAGAAGGGGACGGACTCACGGCCGGTCCCCTCTCTTCAACGATCCCCGGCTGGCGCCTCCGCTACGCTCGGCGCCCCCGGGGATAAGTCCCACGCGCGTTGGCCGGTATCTGCAAAGTCCGCCAAAGAACCGAGCCGCGCGAGGGCTTACCGGATCGCCTGCTTGGAGACACTCGCCGGGTCGAAGTAGCTCGGCGTGAACTTCTCTTCCGAGAACTCCGGGTGCTCGTTGCTGAACGCCTGCGACAGGTAGCGGTTCGACTGCAGGTCGTAGATCGTCTCGCCGGCAGCGCCCGGGAACGGACGGTCGTAGTACATGATCGGATGCTGTTCCTGCCAGCGCCACAGCTGGTCGCGACGGTCGTAGACGTCGGTCAGCACGATGCCCCAGCTGTCCTCATCGAGGTAGAACGTGCGCCGCTTGTACAAGTGCGTGGTGTTGGGCTTGGTCACCGAGTCCACGATCCAGACCCGGTGCATCTCGTAGCGCGCCAGGTTCTGGTCGATGTGGCTCTTCTTCATGATGTCCGAGTACTTGTACTCGCCCGCCGCGAGCTTGTACGAGTTGTACGGGACGATCATGTCCTGCTTGCCGACCAGCTTCCAGCTGTAGCGGTCCATCGCGCCGTTGAAGCCGTCGTACTGGTCGTTGGTGCGCAGGCCGTCCGAGGCGGTGCCCGGGTTGTCGTAGCCGACGTTCGGCGCGCGGCGCAGCCGGCGCTGGCCGGGGTTGTACTGCCAGGCGCGGCGCGGCTCCTTCACCTGATCCATCGTCTCGTGCACCAGTGTGATCGTGCCGGCCAGGCGCGTCGGCGCCGTGACGACCTGCAGGAAGTAGATCGCCACGTTGTCGAGGTTGTCCGGCGTCGAATTGCGCCGGCTGTAGTTGAACGTGATGTCCTCGCGCAGCGTGACCTGGTTGTAGTTGCCGGCCGTCGTGACCGCGAACTGGTTGTTGTAGTGGCGGCCGCCCTCGCCGCGGAAGCGCAGCTTGTGGTTCCACATGTACTCTTGCGCGCTCTGCGGCACCGGGAACGGTGTGCCGATGGCCGCGCCGGTCACCGCCTCGCCATTGCCGCCGAGCATCGCGCGCGTGGCGTTGGCCTTGACCGCGTCGTTGACCCACTGCGGCTGCGCGTGGCTGCGGCGGCTGGGGTAGACGATCATCTTGTACGTCGCGTGCTTGGCGAACATCGCCCGCTGCCCCGGCGACAGGAACTTCTCGTACTGCGCCACGTTCTGCGGCGTGATCGTGTACAGCGGCTTGTCGTCCGTGAACGGATCGCAATAACGGCCGCCCTTCTTGAAGCAGGGCGGCGCCGTGGTCAGGCCGCCGCTCCAGGCCGGGATCGACCCGTCCTTGTTGGCGGCCTTCTCGGCTCCGTTCGGCGTCAGGTCCTGGCCGAGACGCGCCGCGTCCTGCGGCGAAACCTTTGCGGACACCCCGCCGGCGGCCAGTACGCCGCACAGCGCAACTGCAGTCATTACCAAGCGCATTTTCATTGTCTCCTGGATGTTCGCGGCGTCAGAACGAGTACTTGACGGACAGATCGAAGTAATCGCGGTCCGAAATCAGGTTCCGCGTATCGGCGCCGGAGTACATCGCGTATCCGAGGTCGACGTTCCACGCCTGCAGGTAGTTGATCCCGAGCAGCAGGTTGATCTGCTGGCGGCCCTCGACGAAGTTCACGATCGGAATCGGGGTGGTGCCGCTGACGTCGTGCTGGAACAAGATGGTCGGTTCCAGCGTGACCAGGTTGAAGACGTTGTTGTACGTGAACCGCGCGGCCGCCTTGTAACCCCAGGAATACTTGGTCGCGTAGTCGTCGTACGACACCACCGGCAGGCCATTCGCGGTCGCCGGGTTGAGCGCCGCCGTGCCCGCGTTCAGCGTGTACGTGGCCGGCGCGTCGAACGCCAGCACTGTCGGATTGGGCAGGTCGGCCACGTTGACGAAGCCCGCTTCGACGAACATCGACAGCTGGTCGTAGCCGAGGAAGCCCGGGCCGAGGATCTTGGTCATCGAGACGTCGATCTGGTCCACGTCGAAGCGGCGCCAGCCCTGCAGGTACTGGTTGCCGAGCGTGGCGCCCGCGAACGGGCTGATCTGGCCGGCGGCGCCGAGGCCGGCGAGCAGCAGCTCGACGTCGTCGACCTGCAACGGCTGGCCGACCTTCAGGCTGTACTCGCCCTGCACCGCGACGTCGAGCGCCGGGATCGTCGTGTTGAACGACAGGCCGTACAGCTGGATGTCCTCGGGATACTCGACGAAGTAGTTCGCCGTGTCCGCGGCCGTGGTCGGGCCGGTGCGCGACGTGCCCGACAGCACGGGCAGGCGGCTGTGGTAGTTCGCCGCGTAGAACGCCAGATCCATGTCGTTCAGCCAGGGGACGTACAGGCTCAGCTTGCCGCCGTACTGGCCGTCGTCGCGGGCCTCGACCGTCGAGCCGCGCGGAACGGTGCTGCCGAACGGGATGCACGGCGAGCCCGTGCCGGGGCCGGCGAGGTCCGGAGGCCCCATGCACCACGTGGTCGGGTCGGTGTTGACCGACGCGGTGTGGTTCTCGGCGATGCGGCCGAAGCCGATGTTCGCCTGCGTGCCGCCGATGCCGGCGAAGTCGTTGGTGCTGAAGAACGAGCCCGGCACGTCGATGACGGTGTTCTTCCACTCGTACTGGTAGAACGCCTCGATGCCGACGTTCTCGATCACGTCGAAGGACAGCACCACCATGCCGACGGGTGTCTGCACTTCCTCGATTTCCCACCCCGGCACGCGCAGGCGGTTGACGTCGGCGGTGATCAGCGCGTTGAGGCCGTGCTGCACGAACACCGACTCACCCCAGTTCAGCACCTGCTTGCCGGCCTTGACCAGCAGTTCGCGGTCGAACAGGCCGAAGCGGCCGTAAACGTAGGCGTCGAGCACGCCAAGGTGGGTGCCGGCGTGATCCTTGATCTCCTTCTCCTTGAAGGTGAGCTCGGCCATCGGCTGCTCGCGCATCGCGGTCGGCTGGTAGTCCGTGGGGTCGAACAGGTCGGCGTCCTCGATCGCCTGGTTGTAGACGCCGCTGCCGCGCACGAACACGCCGAAGTCGCCCATCGTCACCGAGATGTCGGAGGTCAGCTTGACCGCCGAGGCGACCATGTCGCCTTTCTCCCAGGCCTGGTTGCCGTCGTCGCCGTTGGTGGAGAAGGCATTGCCGCCGTTGCCGATACCGATCAGGTCCTGGTTCGGGTCGGACATGCGCCACGCCGCGCCCATGGACAGCTTGGTCGAGAGGGTGACGGCGGCACCGCCCATGTCGAATTCCACGGCGCCGGCGCTGCCCGCGAGGAGCATGCCGCCGATGACCGTGGCCAGCTTGCTGAGGGAGGATTTCATGGTCGTTCCTTGGTTCATCACAGGCTGGGGGCTCATGGGCAGACCGCGCCGAGGCTCTTGCCGTCGTTGGCAAGATAAGTGGCCATCTGACGCTGCATCTCGACCGTGGTCACGCCGCTGGCGGTTGGATCGAGCAACGAGCCGTGCGAACCGATCTGGAACTGCACCGCAATGTCCAGGCCGGCGCAGGTCTGCGTCGTCACCATCGCAGGCGGGGTCACCTGGGTTGCCGTGCCCAGGCCCATCTCGGTGTACAGCGGCCGCGTGCCGGACAGGAAGCCGGTCAGCAGGACTTCATCCGAGCCGGCCGAGTTCGTGCAGACCTTGGTGAGCGCGATGGTCGCGACGTCGGGGCACAGGGCCGTCGTCGTCGCGTTGCCACCCACCAGCCTTGCCGCGGCGTCGCAGGCTGCGTCGCGCGTGTTGGCGTTGGTGTTGCTGGCCGCGGGCGTGCTGCCGACCGGCAGGTCCGCGGGCGCCGGGCAGGTCGACACCGCCTGGTTCGGCACGACCGTGTCGTTCAGGACCTCGGTCAGGTGGATGCGGTGGTTCGCGTTCGCCGACACGGCGAAGTTGATCGGATCGCCCGGATCCGACAGGTGCTGCGCGAAGCGCACGAACGTCTCGTAGGTGTCGGTGCCCTCGAACGGGCTGCCGACGCCGGTCAGGTCCGTCGAGAACGCGATGCCGGCGAGGCCCGCGGCGATGCGCGGTCCGAAGCTCGCCGAGGCGTCGAGCAGCTTCGCCAGGCCGCCGCCCGGTACAGAGAGCGACGCCGCTTGGATCTGCTCGTCGCCCGCACCCGCGGGATCGTCGCTCGCGGCGGTGGCGCCGGTGTCGACGCCGAGCAGGGTCGTGCCGATGATGCTGCCGAGCGAGATGCCCGCGAAGTAGATGCGGCTCTCGTCGATGTCGTCGGTCATGGCGTCAGCGTCGAGATCGATCGGGTTGGCCGCCCGCAACGACTTGACCAGGTGGATCAGATCGGCCACTGCCTGGCGATTGTTGTCACGGGTCGTGATCAGGCTGCCCAGGTTGATGAAGTGCGTGCCGGCGCAGTCGACGATGGTATCCGGCGCGAACGCGCCGGACACGTTGTTGGCGAGGTCGAGGTCGAACGTGCGCTCGTTGCCGGCGCTGTAGAAGGCGTTGTTCGACGTGGAGCCGCAGGTGGCGACCGAACCCGCCGGCACGAGGCCGTGCAGCGGCAGGTCGATCGAGACCGCGACGAAGCCCGCGCTGGCCAGCGTCGGGGCGACCGGCAGCACCTGCGTGCGGTTGCCGGTGATGCCGTGCTGGAAGATCACGACCGGCCAGCCGGCGACGGGCTTGACCCTGCCGCTGGTGGCGTTCGGGACCGTGACCATCGCCAGCAGGTTTTCCTGGCTGCGTTCCATCGGGATGCGGTGGCAGTTGGTCGTGCTCAGCGGCGCGACCCAGTTGAACGGCGGAACGCCGGTGGCGCAGGGCGCCGGGGTTACCGGCAACGGACCGGGACCGTCGTAGTCGGCGAGCGGCGTCCAGGGCACGAAGCCGCCGCTGGCCGTCGAGGTCACGGTGCCATTGTTGCCCCAGAAGCCGTTGCAGGAGACGCCCGGGGTCGTGCCTATGCACTGAGAGGCGAAGTCGTTCGCGTTGGCAGCGTCATCGAGGTAATAGGGCACCGCGTTCAGCGTGCCGACAAAAATGTCGGCCGTGTCGGCGAGGCCGAGACCGAGGTCGCCGGTGGAGAGGCCCGAGTTGCCGACGGCAAAGGTCTTCGCCGTCGCGATCGCGTTCAGCGTTTGCAGCGTCGCGCCGATCGACTGCGTCGTGAACGACCAGGCGATGACGAGGTCGTTGTCGGTCAGGTCCGGATCGAGGATCGGGTTGGCCAGACTGTAGAACGCCTGCACCGTCGGGCGGACCAGGTTGCGGCGCAGCGTTTCGAGCGTCGTGAGGCGAATGGCCGCGGCCGGGTCGCCGGACACCGGCAATCCGGTGCCCGGGTTGATGGTCGGCGCGCGAAGCGTGCCCAGCACGGGCGCGACCGTCGCCGCCAGGACGGCCTGTGCCGCCGGATCGCCGCAGATCGGCTCGGTGCCGATGGCGGCCTCAGGTACGCCACCCGGGGACAGGCGGCACAGCCTGGTGCTGGTGTTGACGATCGGGAAGAACTCGTTCGGCGTGGTCGCGACGCCGTCGACCGACAGCAGATCCTTGGTCACCGCGACGATGTAATTGGTCGACGGGTTCAGCGGCTTGAGCCACTCGATCAGGATGCGCGTGCGCTGCTGGCTGATCGGCAGGAACCGCGCGGCGCCCGAGTTCACGGTGGCGTCGAGAGCGCAACCGCCGGTGCCGGAGATCTGGCCCAGCGCGATGGACGGCTGAAGCGTGAAGTCAGTGCCGAATTGCAGGATGCGCGGCGTTGCGTCGGCTTCGAGGATGACAATGGCACTCGCTGCCGAGGTGAAATCGATCACGCCGAGCACGTCGGTGAAGGCCGAGGCGGTGGTCGAGAAGCCGTCGGTCAGGTTCGCGGCGACCGCGGTCGACGCGGCCGACGGGATGGCCAGGGTCGTGTCGGTCGTCACGCCCGTGGCGCTGGTCGCCGAGGCGAACAGCGCGTTGTTCGGGAACGGGATCGCCGGCGCGCCGCACAGCGACGGGTTCGTCGAGGCGGGGTCGAACAGCGAGTAGGCGCCGGTCCTGGTTTCGAGGCCGTCCTCCGCTTTGTCGCAACCCGCGATTGCCACGCACACGGACAACAGGAGCAAGGCAGAGAAACGCATGACAGCCTCCTAACGAAGTGAACTTGTAGTTCTGGTTGCGTCGGGAGGCTGAACGGCACCCCCCAGCGCCGGAAATCAACCGCGGACGTGCAGTGTGTCCGTCGCGCAAGTCGCGGTAAAGCAAGGACCGTATGTGTCTGTCGGCAGCGCGCTATTGAATCGGCCTGCGGGCGGCGTTGTATTCGCTGGCGAGCTCGGCGGAATCGCGCCGGAGGTGAGGAGCCAGCAACTCGGACACCTCCTTGATTCTCAAGCCATCAAGCGGCTCGAGCAGCGCGATCGGCACCCGTCTTCTGACGACATCTTCCAGGGAAAGGGCCATTTCTTCGCGGATCGCCAGAATCGCCTCGGCTACGACTAAAGTC
>JBOICR010000013.1:0-4439 GCA_050740195.1 Nevskiaceae bacterium
TCCTGCGCGACGGCGGGCGCTTCCTGCTGATCATCTTCCGCGTCGGCACGCTGTACTCGCCGCTGAAGATCTTCGCGCCGGTCAGCCTGCTGTTCTTCGCGCTCGGCGCCGGCTACTACGCCTATACGTACCTCACGCTCGGCCGCTTCACCAACCTCGGCGCGCTGCTGTTCACCAGCTCGGTGCTCATTTTCCTGATCGGGCTCATCTCGGAGCAGATCACGCAGCTGCTCTACAGCCAGCGCAAGCAGGACTGATGGCCGCTGCCGCTGCCGCCCGGCTGCGGATCCTGGTCCTGGCGTCGACCTACCCGCGCTGGCCCGGCGATCCCGAGCCGGGTTTCGTCCACGAACTGTGCCGGCGCCTGGCGCAGCGCTTCGCCGTCGTGGCGCTGGTGCCCGATGCACCGGACGCACAACCGGGCGGCGCGCTGGATGGCGTCGAGGTGGTGCGCTACCGCTATGCGCCGCGGCGCTGGCAGACGCTGGTCGCCGGAGGCGGCATTGTCGCGAACCTGCGCCGCTCGCCGTGGAAATGGCTGCTGGTGCCCGGCTACGTGCTGATGCAGTACGTCGCCGCGCGGCGCCTGTTGCGGCAGCACCGCTTCGATGCGATCCATGCGCACTGGCTGATCCCGCAGGGACTGGTGGCGCGCGCGCTCGGCGCGCCGCGCATCGTGACCTCGCACGGCGGTGACCTGTACGGCTTGCGCGGCCGCGCGCTGACCGCGCTCAAGCGGCGCATCGCCGCCGGTGCCGCGGGCATGACCGTGGTCAGCAACGCGATGCGCGACGAGGCGCAGCGCCTGGGCCTGCGGCCCGCGCGACTGGACGTGATCCCGATGGGCGTGGACCTGCGCGGGCGCTTCGTGCCGGACCCCAGTGTCGCGCGCGAGCCGGACCGCCTGCTGTTCGTCGGCCGCCTGGTGGCGAAGAAAGGGCTGCGCCACCTGCTCGAGGCGATGCCGGCCGTGCTGCAGAAGCGGCCGCGCGTCGGGCTCGACATCGTGGGCCATGGCCCCGAGGAGGCCGCGCTGCGCGCCCTCGCCGCCCGGCTCGGACTCGACGGCGCGGTGCGCTTCCTCGGCGCGCGCGAGCAGAAAGAGCTGCCCGACTTCTATCGGCGTGCCGCGCTGTTCGTGGCGCCGTTCGTGCGCGAGGCATCGGGCGACCAGGAAGGCCTGCCGGTGGCGCTGATGGAAGCCGTCGCCTGCGGCTGCCCGGTGCTGGCCGGCGACGTCCGCGGCATCGAAGACCTGCTCGGGCCCGAGCACGGGCAGGCGACCGTGCCGGCGGGCGACGTTGGGCGGCTCGCCGCGGGCGTGCTGAGCCTGCTGGAGGATCCGGCGGCGGCAGCCGCGAGCGCCGCGCGCATCCGCGCTTTCGCCGGCGACCGCTTCGACTGGACGCGGATCGCCGCGGCCTACGGCGACTTCATCGAATCCTGCGTCGTGCGCTCAGGTGCGAACCAGGCCGCGTAGCTTCGGCTCGATCGCGCCGATCAGGTCCTGCCAGCTGTCGATGCGCACGTCGGGTCGCGAACGCGCCTCGAGCTGGGCGCGCAGCTTCGCGGCCAGGTCCGCGCCATCGCCGGACCGGTACAGCGCGCCGGGCGTGCCGGACAGGAAACGGCCCGTCGCGCCGATGTCGGCGGCGACCACCGGCAGGCCGCAGGCCAGCATCTCGTAGACCTTCTGCGGGAAGCAGTAGCGGCCGAACGGCGTGTCGCGCACGCAGATCGCGCCGACGTCGAGCGCGCTGAACAGCTCGGCCACGCGCTCGTGCGCCAGCGCGCCGAGCACGTGGACGCGAGGCCCCGGCGGCGGCGGAAAACCGGATTCATGCGGGCCGGCGAGCACCAGGTGCGCCGACGGCTCGGTGTCGCGCAGCACGCTCCAGGCGGCGTAGAGGTCGGCGATTCCTTTCTCGCGGGTCAGCCCGCCGGCGGTGCCGACCAGCAGTCCATCGGCCGGCAGCCCGAGCGCGCGGCGCGCGGTGGCGCGGTCGCGCGGGCGGAACACGGCCTTGTCGACCGAGCTTGGCATCGCCATCACCTGCCCGCGCGCGCCGTACTCCTCCAGCACCCGCTCGCGCAGCGGCTCGCTGGTGGTCAGCACGACGTCGGCGCCGCGCACGGCGCGCCGCAACGCCGGCACGAACCCCGGAATGCGCGCCTGGCCGAAGCCCTCGAAGTTGTCGTACAGGTCGGCCACCCACGGCCTGGCCAGCCGCCGCGCGAGCCACGCCGTCAGCACGACGTGTGGAATGTCGGAGGCGCCGATCAGCAGGTCCGGCGCGAACGCCTCGACTTCGCGCAACACGCGGTACGGATACGCCGCCAGCCCCGGCACCAGCCCGCGCGAAATCCAGTCGATCGACGCCGCGCCGGCATCGTGCGTCCAGCGCCCGGCGCCCGACGCCTGGTACAGCAGGCACCACGCCCGCACCGGGTGGCCGAGTCGCGCCAGCTGGAACGGGATCTCGTACAGCCGCGCGTAGCGGTCGAGGATCACGTCCTTGCTCATGTAGCGCCGCTTGCACAGGTAGGCGATGCGCATGACCCGACCTAAGCCTGATCCAGCAGGCGCCGCGCCGCTGCCAACGCGGCGCCGACGACCTGGTCCATGTTGTAGTAACGGTACTGGGCGAGGCGGCCGACGAAAGTCACGTCACGATCTTCCGCCGCGAGCGTTTCGTAGCGCTTGAACAGCGCCTCGTTCTCCGGCCGCGGCACCGGGTAGTACGGATCGCCCTCGGCCTGCGGATATTCGCGCACGATCGAGGTGCCCGCGTGCGCCTGCCCGGTCAGGTGCTTGAACTCCGTGATGCGGGTCCAGGCGTGGTCGTTCGGATAGTTCACGGTGCCGACCGGCTGGAAGCGCTCGACCGCCGGCAGGTGTTCGTGCTCGAAGCGCAACGAGCGATACGGCAGCCGGCCGTGGCGGAAGCCGAAGTACGCGTCGATCGGACCGGTGTAGACCGTGTGCGCGCAGGCCAGCCGGTCGCGTTCCGCGTGGTAGTCGACGCCGAGCGTCACGCGGATGCGCGGGTGGTCGAGGATGTTGCGGAACATCGCCGTGTAGCCGTCGTCCGGCATCGCCTGGAACGCGTCGGTGAAGTAGCGGTCGTCGGTGTCGGTCCGGAACGGGATGCGCGCGGCGACGCCGGCCTTCAGCTGCGACGGGTCGAGCCCCCACTGCTTGCGCGTGTAGTTCAGGAAGAACTTCTCGTACAGGTCGCGGCCGACCGAGTTCAGCACGACGTCCTCGCTGGTCTGCGGCGGCTCGCGCGGCTCACGCACGCGCGCGAAGTGCGCCGCGGCGCCGGCCTCGTCGAGGTCGAGCCGGTAGAGCCGGTTCAGCGTGGTGCGGTTGATCGGGAACGGATACTGCCGGCCGTCCACCACGGACAGCACGCGGTGCTCGTAGGGGCGCCACGAAGTGAAGCGCGACAGCCACTGGACGATGCGCTCGGCGTTGGTGTGGAAGATGTGCGGGCCGTAGCGGTGGACGCGCACGCCGTGCGCGTCGGACTCGTCGTAGGCGTTGCCGGCGATGTGCGGACGCTTGTCGATCACGTGCACGGTCTTGCCGGCGTCGGCCGCCTCGCGCGCGACGACACTGCCGGCGTAGCCCGCGCCCACCACCAGGAAATCCGGGCGCGCGCTCATGCGGACAGGCCCAGGCGTCGCAGCCGGAAGAACGTCGGGCCCTCGTAGTCGAGTCGCAGCGCCGCGAGCACGGCGAGGTCGAAATCGGCGCGCGCACCGGCCCCCGCCGCCGCGCGCAAGCCCGAGTGGCGGTAGGCGCGCCACATCGCGGCGCCGAGCGGCGCGGCGCGAATGCAGGCGCGGATCCACTGCGATGCGACTACGGCACGCGCTGGCGCGTCGGCGTGCGCCGCGAGCAGCTTGCCCAGCCAGGCCTCGATGCCGTGCAGGTCGTCCAGGCGCCTGATCGACTGCGGCCCGCGGATCAGGTTGTGCAGGCGCTGCTCCTCCGCATCCGGTACGAAGCCCTGGCGCGCGAGGCTGGCGAGGCGGATCTGGCGCGTGAACGCCTCCATGACATCGCGGCGCGCCTGTGTCGACTGGCCCGGATGGCGCCGGTAGCGCAACAACGGCTGCGGCACGTTGGCCAGCCGGAATTTCTCGGCAGCACGCGAGAACAGGTCGTAGTCCTCGCCGAACCTGTAGTCCTCGCGATAGCGGCACTGGTCGAACACCTGGCGGCGGGCGAGGACGGTCGGGTGACAGATCGGGTTCTGGAACAGCAGGTGCGCCCGCACCGCGGTTTCGACGTGCGGCCAGCGCACCGCGCGCGGGATTCCCTGCCCGAACTCGACGAACCAGCTGCCGCACAAGTCGACGCCGCTGGCCTCGAGGAATTCGCGCTGCACGCGCAGCCGATGCGGCAGGGCGATGTCGTCTGCGTCCATGCG
>JBOICR010000014.1:0-14525 GCA_050740195.1 Nevskiaceae bacterium
CGCCACGCCGCGTTCGCGGAGAAATGGCGCGCGGCGATGGCGCGATGGTCGGAGCGGGGCAAGCCGCTGCGCGGCCTTCCGGTGGTCAGCGCGCACAAAGGCTGGGTCTACCTCTACGAATGGCTCGACATGCGGGAAGTGGCCACGCTGGAACCCAAGCCCGGGATCCCGCCCAGCGCCGGCCACCTCGAGCGCGTGCTGGCCGACTTGCAACGCACGCCGGCGCGGATGGTAATCCGCGCCGCGTACCAGGAGCCGCGCCCCGTGCAGTGGCTGTCGGAGCGCGCCGGCATCCCGGCCGTCGAGCTGCCGTTCTCGGTCGGCGGTGCGCCGGGCGCCGACGACCTGTTCGGGCTGTTCGACGTGACGCTCGAGCGACTCCTCCATGCGACGGGGGCGAAGTCGTGACCGCGCTCGACTGGAGCGTGCTGGGCGAGCCGCTGCTCGCCGGCCTGATCGTGACGGCGACGCACGTGGTGCTCGGACGGCGCGTGCTGGAACGCGGCATCATCTTCATTGACCTGTCGATCGCGCAGGTCGCCGCCCTCGGCGCCGTCGTTGCCGGCGTGTACGGCTGGTCCGGCGAAAGCGTCGCTGCGCACGCTTTTGCGCTCGGGGCGGCACTCGCGGCCGCGGGCCTGCTGGCCTGGACCGAGCGCCAGTGGCCGCAGGTCCAGGAAGCGCTGATCGGCTGCATGTACGTCGTCGCGGCCAGCGCCGCGCTGCTGGTGCTCGCCAACCATCCGCACGGCGCCGAGCAGATGCAGGCGCTGCTCAGCGGCCAGATCCTGTGGGTTCACGGCGAGCACGTCTGGGTCACGGGCGTGCTGTACGCGCTCGTGCTCGCGGCCTGGTTCGGCGGCCTGCGGCGGCACACGGTGGGTTTCTACGTGCTGTTCGCCCTCACCGTGATGGCCTCGGTCGAGCTGGTCGGAGTGTTCCTGGTGTTCGCGACCTTGATCCTGCCGGCATTGGCCGCGCACGGTCTGGACGAGCGGCGCGGCCTCGCGCTCGGCTACGCGATCGGCGCGGCCGGCTACGCGCTCGGACTGTGGCTGTCGGTGCCGTTCGATCTCCCGGCTGGCCCGCTGATCGTCTGCTCGCTGGCGGCGATGGCGCTGCTGACGGCGATCGTGCGGCGTCTGGTGGTGGCGCGCTGATGTTCGAGCACCTGCGCGAGCTGTTGCGCCAATCCGCGCAGGCGCCGCAGCGCGCGGCGCAGGACGAGCCGCGCCTCGCCGCCGCCGTGCTGCTGCTGGAGGTCGCGCGCGCGGACTACCAGCACGCGCCGGTCGAGCACGCCACGCTGCGCGCCGGGCTGGCGCGCGAATTCGGCGTGCCCGAGGCTTCGCTCGAAGCGCTGCTGGGCCAGGCCGACCTGCGCGCCAGGCAATCGGTGTCGCTGTTCGATTTCGTGCAGACGCTGAACCGGACGATGGCGCCCGAGGACAGGCGCGGACTGCTCGACCTGTTGTGGCAGGTCGCCCACGCCGATGGCCGGGTCGATCCCCACGAAGAGCACCTGATCCGCCGCCTCGCCCACTTGCTGCACCTGTCGCACGCGGATTTCATCCGCGGCAAGCTCGCGGCCGGAGAAAAGGACTAACCCGCGGAGCGGTGGGACAGGTACAGCACGAAATCCGGCGAGCCGTTGAGGCTGGGATCCTCCTGGAACCCGAGCTCGAACACCGAACGCGCGCCGGTGCGGAACTGCAGCCCGAGCGTCAGCGGCATGCCGGCGCGCTGCAGCGGCGTCAGCGTGCTGCCGTCGTACAGGCGGCCGTGCACCTGGATCTGCGCGGTCAGCCACACCGACCGGGTCAGCGGGTAGCGCAGCCCAAGGCCGCCGAACGCGATCGTGCGGTTCTGCATCGCCGGCAGGAACCGGCCGCGATCGTTGTGCGAGACGCCGGCGGCGAGATAGCCGCCGCCGCCCGGCGGGATCGCCAGTTCGCGCTCGGCCCAGATCGCATAGCCGCCGTTGCCGTTCTCGAGCGCGTCCTCGTCGCCGGTCGGCAGCCTGGCCATGGCGCGCAGCACGCCGCTGCGGCCCCAGCGCCGGCCGACCGCCAGCGTCGCATCGCCAATGACGGAGCCGCCGCGCGTTTCGTCGAGCAGCACGACATTCTGGCGCTCGTAGTGGAACCGGTACTGGTCCTGCGCGGCGAGCTCGCGCTCGCCGTTGGGCAGGTCGAAGGCCCCGTGCCAGTCCTCGATCCAGCCGTCGAGGAAGCCGCCGCCACGGTCGAGCAGCGGCACCTCGAAGCCGAAATCCCAGCCGTCGCCGAGGCCGAGGCGGTACGAGTAACGAATGCGCGACGTCTCGCCGTCGAACACGACGCACTCGGCCGCGCAGCTGCCTTCGACGACGTACTCGTTGATGACATCCAGCGTCCAGCGCGTATCGACGTGCCCGCGCTGCAGCACGCTGGCGTCGCCCAGCGCCGGCAGCGCGAACTGGCGCGCCAGCGTACCGGCGTTGCCGCCCGGGACGAAATCGCCGGCGACGGCCGGCGTGGCGCAGGCCACGACGGCCAGCGTCAGGCCCGCGATCTTGAACAGGTGGGACATTGCCGAACTTTAGCTGATAGCATCCGTCCCCCGATGAAATACGTGACCGAGAACCTGCGGATCCGCTCGGTCCAGGCCGTCTCGACGCCGGCCCAGGTCCAGAACGAGCTGCCGCTGTCGGAGCTCGCGGCGCGGACCACGCTGACCGCGCGCGCCGAGGCCCAGAAGATCCTGCGCGGGCAGCACGACCAGCTGCTGATCGTGGTCGGCCCGTGCTCGATCCACGACCCGGGCGCTGCGCTCGAGTACGCCGACCGCCTGGCGCGACTGCGCACCGAGCTCGCCGGTGAGCTGCTGGTGGTGATGCGCGTGTACTTCGAGAAGCCGCGTACGACCGTCGGCTGGAAAGGCCTGATCAACGATCCCGACCTCGACGGCGGATTCCGCATCGACAAGGGCCTGCGGCTCGCCCGCCGGCTGCTGCTGGATTTGAACGAGCGCGGCATGCCCGCGGGCGTCGAATACCTCGACATCCTGACGCCGCAGTACCTCGCCGACCTCGTCAGCTGGGGCGCGATCGGCGCGCGCACCACCGAGTCACAGCTGCACCGCGAGATGGCGTCAGGCCTGTCGTGCCCGGTCGGCTTCAAGAACGGCACCGACGGCAGCGTGAAGGTCGCAGTCGACGCCGTGCTGGCCGCGCGCAGCCCGCACCGCTTCCTGTCGCTGACCCAGTCCGGCCAGGTGTCGATCTTCGAGACCGCCGGCAACGAGGACAGCCACATCATCCTGCGCGGCGGGTTGTCCGGGACGAATTACGATGCCAAGAGCGTGGATGCGGCGTGCGCCGCGCTAACCCGCGCCGCTTTGCCCGAGCAGGTGATGATCGACTGCTCGCACGCCAACTGCAGCAAGCAGCACCAGCGCCAGCTGCTGGTGGCACAGGACATCGGCCACCAGGTCGCCGGCGGCGACCCGCGCATCATCGGCGTGATGGTGGAGAGCCAGCTGGTCGAAGGGCGGCAGGACATCGGGCCGCGCGACCGCATGACCTACGGCCAGAGCGTGACCGATCCGTGCCTGAACTGGGGTGACACTGCCACGCTGCTGCGTGGCCTCGCCGATGCCGTGCGCCAGCGCCGCCGCAGGCGCGCCGCCAACGCGTAGGGCCGCGCCCTACCAGTGCTCGCCGCGCAGGACGTTGGCGAACACGACCTGTTCGAGCGTGGGCTTCTGCTCCTTGGCACCCTTGGCCGCGGACGACGACGGGAACAGCTGGAAGCCCTTGTTCAGGATGAAGTCGTTGATCTTCGGCCACAGCGCGTAGGAAACCGACGCGGCGGTGCCGAGCGGCGTTGCAACGCTCTTGGGCCGGTCGAGGATCGCGTTCAGCACGGTGTTGCCGGCCTTCTCGGGTGACCACGCCGGCACGTAGTCGTACATCTTGGTCGGCGCGATCATCGGCGTGCGCACCAGCGGCATGTAGATCGCCGTGATGTTGATGTTCCGGTGCACGACTTCGGCCGACAGGCAGCGGCTGAACGCATCGAGCGCAGCCTTGCTGGCAACGTAGGCCGAGAACCGCGCCGCATTCGCGAGCACACCGATCGAGCTGATGTTGATGATCTGGCCAGCCTTGCGCTTGGTCATCGACGGCAGCAGCTTGAGGATCAGGCGCACGCAGCCGAAGTAATTCAGCTGCATGGTGCGCTCGAAGTCGTGGAAGCGCGCGAGCGACTCCATCACCGCGCGGCGGATCGAGCGGCCGGCATTGTTGACCAGTACGTCGACGTGACCGAAATCGTTCAGCACCGCATCGGCCATCGCGTCGATCGACTCCATGTTGGACAGGTCGCATGGATACACGTGCGCCTCGCCGCCGGCCTTGGCGATGATGCGCTGCGCTTCCTCGAGCTTTTCGCGCGTGCGCGCGACCAGCAGCACCTTGGCGCCGGCGGCCGCGCACTTCTTGGCGGTGATCAGGCCGATGCCGGAACTGGCGCCGGTGATCAGCACGACCTTGCCGGCGAGCTTGCGCATGGCGCGGCGCGGCACGCTCACGTCGACGTCGAGGTAGGTCTCCCAGTACTCCCACAGCTTGCCGGCATAATCCTTGATGTCGGGGCACTGGATGTTGGTGCCCTTGAGCGCCGCGCGCGCGTGCTTGTCGTCGAAGGTGGTGCGGTTGGTGACCGCGGACAGCGCCGAGGTCGGCACGCCGATGGCCTGCGAAATGCGCTTCTTGAGGTTCCCCGGGACGCGTTGCGCCAGTTGTTCCGCCAGACCCTTCATCGCGCCCGGCAGGCGCGGCAGCTCGAAGTTCCTCGCAATGTCGGGGCCGTGCGCGGCCTCCATCAGCGTCTTCATCAACTCGCCGACGGTCGGCGCGTTGGACTGGAGCAGGAAGAAGGCCTGGCCGTTGAGGTCGTCCTTGTGCGCGATCGCGACCATCGCGTCGGCGACGTAGTCGACCGGCACCACCGGCACGCGCCCGCCCTCGACGCCGAGCAGCGGCAGCCAGCGCGGCAGGTTGTCGCGGATCTTCTGGATCGTCTTGAAGAAGTAGTACGGGCCGTCGACCTTGTCCATCTCGCCGGTCTGCGACGAGCCGACGACGACGCCGGGGCGGTAGATCCGGTACGGCGCCTTGCACTCGTCGCGCACGATCGCCTCGGACTGGAATTTCGTGCGGTAGTACGGGTGCTTGAGCGGCTGGCCCTCGTCGAACATCTCCTCGGTGAACTTGCCGACGAAGTCCTCGCCGGCCACCGCGACGCTGCTGGTGTGGTGCAGGACCGTCTTGCCGCCGAGCGCATTGACGAAATTGACGACGTTGCGCGTGCCCTCGTTGTTGACGCGGTCGGCCGTCTCGTCGTCCATGTTGAGGTCGTACACGGCGGCGAGGTGGAACACGTGGTCGAAGCCGGCGCCGTTGGCGGACTTGTCCTCGCCGGCCAGCAGGCCCGGCGTGGTGATGTCGCCCCACACGGGGTGCAGGCGGTCGGCGGCGTCCGCGAAGCGCGCCTTCAGCGCCTCGAACTTGTCGGCCGAGGCCTCGCGGATCAGCACGTGGACCTGCGCGCCCTTGCGCGCCAGCAGGCGCTCGACGACGAACCGGCCGATGAAACCGGTGGCACCCGTGACGAAGTACTTCATGTTGTTCTCCTGCCCCTGCCTGGCCCCCGAGGGGGACCTAGTGTACCCGCCCCCGCCGGTACCGGTCAGAGATCGTCGTCCGTGTAGCGCGCCGCGTCGTCCAGCGCCTTGCGCACCTTGTCGCGCTGGGCGAGGCGCGCAGCGTGGTCCTTGTCGCTGAACCAGGTGATCTCCGGGAACAGCAGCACGCGCTCCAGGGCGATCAGCATCCACAGGTACGAGATGCTGAACAGCACGCCACAGAACATCGACACCCATTCGAAGCTCGGCGCGCCGAACTTGATGCCCCACCACGAGATGACGTCGGTCAGCGAGGCGGCCAGGCCGATCGGGAAGATCCACTGGTACGGCCACAGGTGGCTGAACTGCAGCGAGAACGGGATGCCGATGATGAAAAACGAGGTGGTGAAGCCGAACAAGTGGGCGTGGGTGAAGGCGATCAGCTTGCCGAGCGACATCTGCTCGAAGTAGGCCTCGGCGCTGCCGTGCAGCCGCAGCTGGTACCAGATCTCCGAGGCGCCGAAGCAGAACGCGATGCCGAACAGCAGCAGCGCCATCCCGATGCCGCGCTTGGCGCCGGTCGGCAGGTCGTGCAGGTCCACCTCGATCTTCGACGCCTGGAACGGCACCATCCACCAGTAGAAGAACATCTGCACGAAGAAGAACGCCAGCAGCGCCAGCGGGCCGCCGACCGTGATCCAGGCGCTCTTCGGCGGCGGCAGCTCGACCAGCTCGCCGGACACGATCGGCTGGTCGCTGAAGAAGTCGAACTCCCCGGCGCTGTCGGCGGCCGGCGCCTGGCCGGCTTCCTCGGCCGGCGTCTCCCGCGGCTCGGCCGGCGCGGCCTGGTCCGCCGCGCCCTGCGCGAGCAGCCGCGCGCCGAACAGCCCGGCGACGGCCAGCACCAGCATCAGGGCGGTGACGATGCGCTTACGCATTCTTCAGCCTCACGTACAGCAGCGTGCCGCCTTTTTTCACGGCGCGCGTGATGGCGGCGTCGAGCGTGTCGCCCTTGCCCACCGGCAGCTGGTCGACCGCGACACCCTTGAAGGTCGCGTACACGCGGCTGTTCGCCGCTTCCGGCACCTTGGACGCGTGCACCGGCTGCACGTGGGTGACCTTGAGCTGGCGGTCGGTCGCGACCAGCAGGAAAAAGTCCTTCCCGCGGAACTGGGCCGGGCAGATGATCGCGGTACCGGCCGGTTTCTGGTTTTCCACCGGGATGTAGATCGTGTTCTCGTCGGACTTCGACAGCTCGGCGCCGAGCGCCTTGGCGCGTATGAGGTCGGCAGCCGTCAGCAGCGCGTCCTTCGGCAGCCAGGAACGCACGCCCGGGAACACCGCCTGCACCTCGCGCGGGATCAGGCTGGCGGTGTCGAGCCAGGCGCCGGGCTTGGCGGGCGTCGAGCCCTTCTGGCCGGGATTGGCCTTGGCCTTGGCTTCGGCTTCGTTGGCCGCGCCGTCACCGTCGGCGTCCAGCGCCGCGATCTTCCCGAGCGCGGCGAGCGACTTGCCGGCGTCCTTGAACTGCTGCCCGAACGCGTTCACCGGCGTGCCGCCGCCATCCTTGTGGCAGGCGTGGCACGAGGGCATATAGCCGTACTGCTGCTGGTACAGGCGCGCGAAGCCGGGCTCGGCAGAAGCCGGTGCGGCACCGGCGATTACGGAAACCAGAAGAATGTTTCTCGCCAAGCACGCCAGGCTCGCAAAGGAGAAAGCGTGGCCCCGATCCCTCATGTCTCTTCCTTGGCGGTCTTGGCGTGCTTGGCGAGAAACGTCTTTCAGAAGTCGAACAGCGCCGGCACTACTTTACGCATTTCCTCCAGCAACTGCGGATCCTGCGCGAGCGCGCGCTCCAGCTCGGCGCGCTGCGGTGAATCCCCGGGCGGCATCAGCGTGCCCGCCTTGTCGGTGTCGCGGTAGCGCTCCCAGTCGAGCACGTCGCGGATCTCGCCCCTGGCCTTGATGCTCGCCAGCACGGCGGACTCCTCGCTGCCGCTCATGAAGTCGAGCCGCTTGGCGGGGTTGCCGCGGTGGCAGGCGAAGCAATAGCGCGCGAACGGCTCCAGCGGTGAGTGGTGCGAAAGCGCCAGCGGCGGCACGCCCACCGCCAGCGGCGGTGACATCGCGGACGTGTCGAGGAAGGCGTACGCGCGCGGGCCCTGGCGCAGCGCGGCCAGCAGGCCGTTGAGCATCGGCACGCGCGCGAACGGCGCCGGCTCGAACAACGCATCGGGCATGCGCGCGATCGCTTCCGCCCGGCGCTTGTGATCGCCCGCCACGCGTTCGACCAGCTTCACGTCGGACTCCGTGAAGAACTGCGCAACGCCGAACACGCCGTCCACCACGTGCGCGGTGAGGAGCCGCTTGGGAGGCCGCGCCACCACCGGGTCGAGGTCGGCCGGCAGCTTCGGCAGGCGCTCGAACGCCGCGAGGTCTTCGTTGTCGCGCGCGTGCGGCGTGAACCACGCGCGGATGCGCTCGCGCAGCGGCACGGCTTCCGTGAGCGGGTCGCGGTTGCGGATGTCGTTGTCCGGCACGCCGATGCCGGCGGCCGGCCACACGGCGGCGTGCATCGCCCGCAGCCTTTCGGTTCCCGAGTCCGCATCGAAGCCGCCCGGGTCGAGCGCGAAGTCGAGCGCGAGGCGCAGCAGTTCGCGCCGGCAGGCGCGGCCGGCCGCGCCCTCGCCGCAGCCGTCGAGCCAGATGTGCTGGGTGACCGGCACGAAGTTGGCGACGTCGGTCAGCTCGTCGAAGCGTTCGGGCACCGCCAGCGCCACCGAGGCCGGCACGCCGCGGTACGAGTCCTCGCCGCGCGCGGCCTTGATGCGCTGGCCGATCCCCGGCTGGCCGTTGGTCTCGTTCCACGGCCGCTGTGGAAAAATCGGCGCCGCGCCCTGGTGGCAGGTGGTGCAGATCGCGCGCCGCGCGTAGACGATGCGCGGGACGCCGCCCTCGCGGTAGTCCTGCACCAGCTGGAACTCGTAACGCCCGGCAGCTTCGTTGTAGCTGATCACCTCGATCTCGGCGGCGTCCTCGACGAAGCCGAGGAACAGCCGGCCGCGCGCGGCCAGCCCGAGCGATGCGTCCGTGTTCGGCGCCAGGAAATCGGCCGCGACCAGGATGCGCGGCCGCACGAAATGCGCCGAGGCCTTCAGCAGCGAGCGGCCCTGCGGGATCAGCAGCGCCAGCGGCGCGCGGCCCGCCGGGTCCTGCGCCTGGACCAGCGCGACCAGCTTCTCGAACGGGAACGGCAGCGATTCGTTCTGCGCGATCAGGTGATCGAACAGCGAGCGCGTGCCTGCGGGCGGCAGGTCATCGCCGGAAACGACTTTCGCGTGCAACCCGGCGGCGCCCGAAGCCTGCGTCGAGCGCGCGGACACCGAGGGGCCCGCCGCCTGCTGCGGCCACAGCGTCCACGCGGCGAGCGCGGCGAGGGCGACCGTCGCGAGCAGGATGCCGCGCTTCACCCGCGCCGCCTCACATCAGCTTCAGGAATTCCGCCAGCGCCGTCTTGTCGGCCGCGGGCAGGTCGATGCCGAACTGGTGGCCCTTGTTCTCGACGTAATCGTCGCACTTCATGTACATCGGGTTGTGCGGGTCGGCGCTGGTAAACCAGGCGATCGGCGTGCCGGCCGGTACCGGCAGCTTGATCAGTCCCTCGCCGTCCTCCTGGGTCGCCAGCTTCATGTCGTACTTGGTGCGCGCGATCTTCTCGGGCCGGTGCGGCGTGACCGCCGGGCTGTCGGACGTCAGCAGCTCGTCGAACGCGTCGTGGAATTGCGTGACGCGGCCGCGCACGGTGTAGTCGATGCCGCCGTCCCGCAGGTAGGTCAGCTCGCCGATGGCATTGTTGTGCAGGAACGGTGCCGTCGCCCACGCCGACAGCAGCGAGAAGTTGCGCAGGTAGCCCGAGCCGCCGGCAATCTCCCGCTCGCCGCCCCACTCCTTGCCGCCGATCAGCGGCAGCATCCGGCCCATCACGTTCTTGACCTTGCCGGCCGCCGGCCGCTGCTTGTAGGTCTCGGACGAGAACTCCTCCCAGATGTGGCCCTGGCTGTGGTTGTCGTGCAGCGCCCGGCACATGTTGGTGCCGATCACGCCGAACGCCACCGGCTCGTCGTTGGCCAGCCAGTCCTGGCCGAAGATGTCGTCCGCGGCGAACTGCTTGGGCCGCAGCTTGCCCTTCGCATCCGCCGCCATGAATTTCTTCCTGAACTCGGGGGAGCTGCGCTCGGACTCCTCGAACTCGTGCTGCCAGTACTGCTCGCTGCCGAACACGTGGCCCTCGTAGAAGCGCGCCAGCGCTTCCTTGTCGGCGCGCACGCTGTCCGGCGCGAACTTGCTGCTGTGGCACGACGCGCACTCGCGCGTGAAAACCTTCCGGCCGGCCGGGACCTTCTTCAGGTCGATGAACGCGGCGCCCGGCGTGCCGTCGCGGTCCTTCGCCTTCATCAGGTAGGTCGGCCCGCCGGTGATCAGGAACGCCGCGAGGTCCGGCATCTTGGCGTCGGTGTGGTTCCACGCCTCGCAGGCCTGGTAGCACTCGTCGATGCGGAACGGCTGCTGGCGCGATTTCTCGCCGAAGAACTTCCCCGGCACCGGGAACTTCGGCACCCAGCACTCCTCGGTGCAGGTGCCGATGTTGATGTAGACGCGGATCAGCGCGAGGTGTTCGCCGACCGAATCTTCGCCGCCCTTGAGCACGCGCAGCGTCTTCGCCGTCGAAACGATGCCGGTGACCGGGTGCTTGATGTCCTCCTCGAACACGCGCTTGTTGAAGAAATCCATGATGTTGTTCTGCGTTCCGGGGTTGTGCTGGAAATCGGTCGCCACCACCGACGTGTCGATCGTCCCGGTGCGGTGGCCGTAGGTCAGCACCTGGCGCGTGATGTGGTCTTCCGGCAGGCCCATCACGTACTGCAACGGCTGCGTGGAGTACTGGTTGCCGATGGTGGCGTGGATGTTCTCCCACGCCGGCGCGTTCGGATCCTTGGGCGGGTTGGTGGGATCGAACGCGACGTGGCATTGCACGCACGGGCCGCCGAGCACGTAGCGCAGGTTCTTCTTCAACTCGTCCTCGCGGTAGGGCGAGGTCGCCGGATCGAACACGACCTTGCCGTCCTCGTCGAGCGTCGGATCGGCCGGGTACTTGCGGTAGCCGAGTACACCGCTGGAATGCGGGTCCGGGCAGCGGTCGTACCATTGGGTGCTGGCATCGCCCTCGGTGCAATCCGGGTCGTTGATCTGGCCGTACTTGGTGTAGCGGTGCTTGCGCTCGCGCGTGTCGAGCCACGGGTACCAGATGTTCTGCGGGCCGCCGACCGAGCGCGCCAGGTGGATGTATTCCTCATCCTGGTTGCCGAAGCTGCCCTTGAACCAGACGTCGCGGCCGCGCCGCGCCTGTTCGCGCGCGACCCGCGCCGCGGCCGGGTCCTTCTTCTCGAGATCCTTGAACAGCGCGTTGACGTAGCGGCACGACTCGGCGTCGTAGCCGGTCGGCTGCGGCTTGTCGCAGGGCGGTGGCGCCGCCTGCGGAATCGGCACGATGTCCCACGTGATCGGCCCGCCGCGCTCGTGGGTGTACGGCGACGTGCCCGGGCGCCACACCTTCCTCGACGCGAGCGTGTCGTAGAAGTGGTCGGCGTACCACTGGCGCTGCTCGATCACTTTCGGCGAGCCCTGCCAGACGCCGGTGGCGCGGCCGCGCGCGACGAGGTCGGCGATCGAGACCGAGCGGAATTCGGACGTGTACGGCGCGTTGGGAACCGGCACGCCGGGGGACGTCGCTTTGTCGTCGGCCGCAGCCGTGAGCGGCAGCGTCAGGCACAGCACAGAGGCGAGCCTCTTCATGGTGTTCCCCCAGTAGGGAAAGTCTAGCACCGGCTCACCGCCGGTCAGGTGCCGGTCAGCCGCCGGCCCAGGAAAACTCGCTCGGCAGATGCGGCCGCAGCGCCGCCAGGCGCTGCGCCCGGTCAGCGTCCGCGTACGGCTGCGCCGGATGCCGTCCGAACACGGGGCCGGGCCAGGCCGCGTCCGCGGCGTAGCGCACGATGTGGTGCAGGTGGAGCTGCGGTACGACGTTGCCGAGCGCGGCCACGTTGAGCTTCTCGCCGTCGAACGCCTGCATCAGCGCGCGCGAAAGCAGCGACGACTCGCGCAGCAGCAGCGCCTGGTCGCGCTCCTCGAGCAGGTAGATCTCGCGAGCGTTCTCGCGTCGGGGCACCAGGATGAACCACGGGTACTGCGCATCGTTCATCAGCAGCAGCCGGCACAGCGGGAAGTCCCCCAGCACGAACGCGTCGGCCGCCAGGCGTGGGTGCAGCTCGAAGCTCATGGGCTCGGCAGCAGCTGGTAGATGCCGCCGTCGAACGAGGTGATGTAGACCTCGCCGAGGTCGTCCTCGCCGAACGAGCTCGGTTGCGGCACGTTGGCGAGCGGGGTGCCGTGACGCTGCGGCTTGCCGTCGGCCGGCAGCGCCCACACGTGGCCGGTGCAGAAATCCGCGTAGAAATATTTCCCGAGCGCGCGCGGCACGGTCTTGCCGCGATAGACGTAACCGCCCGTCACGCTGCAGCCGTCGTCGTGATCGTAGACCGCCACGGGTGAGACGAAGTCGCGCGCCGGCCGCTTCTTCGGGTTCTCGTACTCGGCGTTGCCCTCGAACAGGCGCCAGCCGTAGTTGCCGCCCCGGACGATGACGTCGATCTCTTCCCACTTGTCCTGGCCGACATCGGCGGCCCACAGCGCGCCGGTGGCGCGATCGAACGAGAAGCGCCACGGATTGCGCAGGCCCCAGGCCCAGATCTCGGCGCGTGCGCCCGGCGTCCTGGCGAATGGATTGTCCGGCGGCGCCGTGCCCTCGGGCGTCACCCGCAGGATCTTGCCGAGCAGCGTGTCGAGCCGCTGGCCGCTGTCGAGCGGATCGCCCCCGCTGCCGCCATCGCCGGTGCCGACGTACAGCATGCCGTCGGGCCCGAACGCCAGCATGCCGCCGTTGTGGTTGCGGTACGGGTCGGTCATCTCGATGAGGACCTTCTCGCTCGACGGATCCGCGGCGGCGAGCGCGGGGTCGGCCCGATAGCGCGCGACGACCTGCCGGCGCTGTCCCGCGCCCGAGTAGTAGACGTAGAACTGGCCGGTGCTCGCGTACTGCGGATGGAACGCGAGGCCCAGCAGGCCCTCCTCCTCGCCGGAGCGGCTGACCTTGGCGCGGATGTCGAGGAATACGCGAGTGCTCGACGGATCGCCACGCTCGAACACTCGGATCCGGCCGCCTTGTTCGACGACGTACAGCCGGCGCGTGTCGCCCGGCGCCGCGGCCAGGAACAGCGGGCGCTCGAACGTCAGGCGCGGGAACACGCGCTGGAACGCGATGCCCGGCTCGGCGGCCGGGCACGCCCCGGTCCAAACTCCGGCCCAGGCGCCGGCCAGGCACAGCAGCAATGCGCGCTTCATGGGACACAGCTTAGTAAACTGGCGCCCCCGAAACACCTCCGGGAGTCTCCGATGTCCCGCACCGCGGTGTTGGCCGGCGCGACCGGCCTGGTTGGCGCGATCCTGCTGCGACATCTCGCGGAGGACAGTGCTTACAGCGAGATCCGCGTGCTCGGCCGGCGCGCGCCGCCCCACGACAACGGCAAGGTCCGCTTCGTCGCCACCGATTTCACCGACCTGGCCAGGCACGCCGCGCTGCTCGCGACGGACGACGTGTTCTGCTGCCTCGGCACGACGATCCGCGTAGCCGGCTCGCAGCCGGCGTTCGAGCGCGTCGACTACCACATGGTGGTGGACCTGGCGCGCGCCGCGCACAAGGCCGGGGCGAAGCGCTTCCTGGTGGTCTCGTCGGTCGGCGCCTCGGAGCATTCACCCGCGTTCTATTCGCGCGTGAAGGGCCGCATGGAGGCCGCGGTGCGCCAGCTGCCGTTCGAGGCGGTGCACATCGTCCGGCCGTCGCTGCTGCTCGGCGAGCGCGCCGAGCGCCGGCCCGGGGAGAAACTGGCGCAAATCGTCGCGCCGCTGCTGGGACCGTTCATGCGGGGGCCGCTGGCCAAGTACCGCGCGGTCCCGGCCGCCGACGTCGCCGACGTGCTGCTCAAGCTGGCGCGTGGCGGCGCGACCGGCGCGCAGGTGCACCACCTGCCGCTCTGAGTCAGCGCTCGCGCTCGGACGCTTGAAGGCGTAGATCTCGCAGCCGCTGCCCGAAAAAAAGAAGGCCCGGCAGTGCCGGGCCTTCGGGTACCGCGACCGCCTTAGAAGCCGCCGGCGTTCAGGCGAGCGCCGGTCACGGTCTTGCCGGAGAGCGACGCCGTCGGCGTGCCGCTCGACAGGATCGCCTGCTGGATCTGCAGGTGCGAGGCGCCGGGGTGCGTCGAGGCGTACAGCGCCGCGGCGCCGGACACGTGCGGCGTCGCCATCGACGTGCCGCTGTACGCGCCGTAGGCCGAGGTCAGCTTGCCCTTCACGCTTTTCGGCAGCGTGGACTGGATGCTCGAGCCCGGCGCGCCGATGTCGACCGAGCTGGCGCCCCAGTTCGAGAAGCTCGACAGCGCGCCGGTCGAAGTGATCGACGCCACCGAGATGATGTTGGCGTTGTCGTAGCTCGACGGGTAGTGCGGCGAGGCGTCGTTGTTGACCGTCTCGTTGCCGGCCGCGGCGATGAACAGGATGCCGGCGGCGTTGGCGCGCTCGATCGCGTCGCTCAGCGCCTGCGAGAAGCCGCCGCCGCCCCACGAGTTGTTGGTGGCGACGAGGTTCAGGCCGTGCCGGGTCTTGAGGTCCGTCATGTAGTCGACCGCCAGGACCGCGTTGGCGGTGCTGCCGCCGCGCCGGCCGAGGAACTTGCCCGAGATCAGCCT
>JBOICR010000015.1:0-2248 GCA_050740195.1 Nevskiaceae bacterium
GGGTTCACCCCCGTTATCACGGACACTTACGAGAAGGCCGATTGAGGCCCTGAGGAGTGTTCATGTCGAAGCGAAGGAAGTTCAGTGTTGAGTTCAAGCGTGGTGCGGTTGAACAGGCCAGCCAGCCGGGGGTGAGTTGCGCCCAAGTGGCTCGTGAGCTGGGGATTCGGGACACCTTGCTGACCCGCTGGAAGCGGGAGGCCCAGAGCCAGGGCAAGGTCGCCTTCGGCGGCACCGGGACGCCCCGGGACGAGGAGGTGGCTCGCCTCAAGCGCGAGCTGGCGCGACTGAAGAAGGAGCGGGATTTTTTGCGAGAAGCGGCGACGTTCTTTGCCAAGGGATCATCCTGAGGTATCAGGTGATCGAACGTTGCCGCGATGAGTTTCCGGTTCGACTGATGTGCCGCTGCCTGAAGGTGTCGGCCAGCGGTTATTACGACTGGAACAAGCGCTTGCCCAGTGCCCGCCAGCGCGACAACCAGCGTTTGCTCGGCCGGATCCGTGAGTTGCACGAGGATAGCCGGGGCACACTGGGTGCCGGCCGGATGCAGGAAGATCTGGCCGATGCCGGCGAGACGGCCAGCTTGAACCGGGTGGCGCGCCTGATGGCGGCCGATGGCCTGCAGGGCTGGCCACGGCCGAAGCGGCGCGGCCAGCGCGGCCGCCCGGCGCTGACGCCGCCGGGCGTGCGCAACCTGCTGGAGCGGGACTTCACCGCACTGGAACCGCAGACGAAGTGGGTGACCGACATCACCGAGCTCAAGACCGGGCAAGGCAAGTTGTACCTGTGCATCGTGCTGGACCTGTTCGACCAGCGAGTCGTGGGTTGGTCGATGCACCACCGACAGGATCGGCACATGGTGATCCGGGCCGTGCAGATGGCGGTCTGGCAGCGCCAGGGCAGTCACTCGGTGATCCTGCACTCCGATCGCGGCAGTCAATTTCGCAGCGGGGATTACCAACGTTACCTGAGAGAGAACGCGTTGGTGTGCTCAATGAGTGCGGTAGGCCACTGCGGTGACAACGCCGCGTGCGAAGGCTTCTTCGGCCTGCTCAAGCGCGAGCGCGTCTACCGCATGAGGTACGCAACACTCGATGCGGCAAGGACTGATATGTTTGAATACATTGAGCGGCGCCATAACCCAAGAATGCGGCGAAGAGTCGCTAGGCAAGATTTGAAGTTTTCCACCCTTTCACAACCGTCCGCGATTTCGGGGTAGAACCCATGGCCGCAGGGTCGGGTTTCTGCAATCGCGGTTGCTGCTGCCGCGCAGCCCCATCCCCGCCCCCGTCCTCGCCTTGAAGGGGAGGGAGTAACGCGCTGCGCCCCGGGATCATCGCCCAGCGCCCCGCATCCTCGATCCCGAACAACGCCACGCGACGGCGGCCGCGGGCGCGCGCCGACGGTCGCTTCGATGCCGGCACCAGCAACGCACGCAGGCCGGCGAAGCTGTCACAGTGGATGCGGCCGCGCGCGACCAGTTCGGCCAGCGCGTCCTCGAGTTCGATCCGCAGCAAATGCGCGGCGTCGAGGAGTTCGTCGAAGAACGAGGCGCCGTTGCGGGTCAGTGCGTCGAGCACGCGCTGCGCGCGCGACGACACCTGCGCCGCATCGCCTTCGGAGGTCGCCAGCCGCGCCCACAGCGCGGCATGGCGCCGTGGCAGCAGCACGATCGGCGTCGCGCGCACTGGCGATGCGCCGCGTGCGGGTCCGGCATCCGCGGCCGCGCGCAGCCGCGTCCACAGCACCCGGCCGGCGGTGCACAGGTCGTCGAGCCAGGTGATCGCGTAGTCGGTGACGCGTGCGGGCAGCAGTTCGGTTTCCCATGCGCCGGCGGGCGCCTCGAAGCCTTCGAGCTGCGCCAGCACGCCGGCGAGCGCATCCGGGCCGCTGACCCGCGCGTTGCGCGAGACGTGCTGCCAGTCGCAGAGAAAACGCAGGAAGTCGCGCGGCTCGACCGGTTCGATCTCGCGCCGCAGCCGGCGCAGGGTGTAGCGGTGGATACGCGCGAGCAGGTGGCGTTCGCACCATTCGATCGGCGTGGTGTCGTCATCGAGCGCGGCGTCGCGAGCCACAGCGACCGGTGAGAAATGGCCCTGCATCACGCTGCCTTCGGCTTGCAGCTGCAGCAGCGCGGCCCCGATCTCCGCCGCGCCGACCGGCAGCGCGGCAACGAGCGCATCGACAGTGACCGGACCGAGCCCACCGAGCCGCGCGCGCAGCAGCTCGACCAGTGCGGTCTCGCGCG
>JBOICR010000016.1:0-3989 GCA_050740195.1 Nevskiaceae bacterium
CGCTGGCACGGCGCGCACGGATCGTCGCCGCGCACCACCTCGGCGAGTTGTGCGCGGCACTGCACGCCGGGGAACTGGCGACCGTGCCGGCGGCCGCGCCGGAGGCAACCGCCGAGCCGGGGCTGGACCTGTCGGACGTGCGCGGCCAGGCGCAGGCGCGGCGCGCGCTCGAAGTCGCCGCCGCGGGCGGCCATTCGCTGCTGATGGTGGGCCCGCCCGGCGCGGGCAAGAGCATGCTGGCGCAGCGCCTGCCCGGCACGCTGCCGGAGATGAGCGAGGACGAGGCGCTCGAGGTCGCGGCGATCGCCTCGGTTGGCGGCAGCTTCGATCCGCGGCGCTGGGGCGTGCGGCCGTTTCGCGCGCCGCACCACACCTCGTCCGGCGTGGCGCTGGCCGGCGGCGGCGGGGTGCCACGGCCCGGCGAGATCACGCTGGCCCACCACGGCGTGCTGTTCCTCGACGAACTGCCGGAGTTCGACCGGCGCGTGCTCGAGGTGCTGCGCGAGCCGCTCGAGACCGGCGCGATCACGGTGTCACGCGCCGCGCGGCAGGCCGACTTCCCCGCGCGCTTCCAGCTGGTGTGCGCGATGAACCCCTGCCCGTGCGGCTACCTGGGCGACGCGTCGGGCCGCTGCCACTGCACGCCGGACCAGGTGGCGCGCTATCGCGGCCGCATCTCCGGCCCGCTGCTCGACCGTATCGACCTGCAGATCTTCGTGCCGCGGCTGGAGCACGCCGCGCTGACCGCGCGCGACGCACCGGCCGGCGAGTCGACCGAGGCCGTGCGCGAGCGCGTGTGCGTCGCGCGCGCCCTGCAGCGTGCGCGTCAGCGCAAGCCCAATGCGCGGCTGACGGCGCGCGAGCTCGAGCGTCACGCCCCGCTCGCACGCGAGGCCCGCGCGTTGCTCGACGCCGCGCTGGTGCGCCTGTCGCTGTCGGCGCGCGCCTACCACCGCGTGGTGAAAGTCGCACGCACGGTCGCCGACCTGGCGGGCGCCGGCACGATCGCCGCGCCGCACGTGGCCGAGGCGGTACGCTACCGCGAGCTCGACCGGCCGTCGTGAACGAAATATCCCCGGCTCGCGCCTCCACGGGGCGGCGCGGCCGGGGATGGGTCCTGCGCGTTACAGGTCGAAGCTCTTCTTCAGGCCGACGACGATCTTTTCGTCGTCCTGCGGGAACAGGTCCGTGTCCAGCGTCGTGCCGACGATCGCGAACGTGGCGGAGAAGCCGTTGTCGAGCGCTTTGGTCAGCGTCAGGCTGTAGTCGATGTACTCGCCGTCCGGCTGGCCGGTCGACGGATCGTTGCCGAAGAACACTTCGGGACCGTCGCCCTGCGAAAAGCCGACCTGCGGCGTGAGCGTCAGCGTGTCCGACAGCGCGAACGCGCCGCTGACCGTCAGGTACAAGCCGCCGACGTCGTCGCCCGAGGCGTCGGTCGCGCCGAAGTACTCCGGCGCGTAGAACACCTTGCCCGTGACCGGCCCGACCGTCGCGCCGAAATAGGCTTCGAGCGTGTTCAGCTGGGTGTCGTCGCGGTAGTAGTAGTACAGCAAGCCGGCGTCGAGCCCGACGCTGCCGGCCTTGAAGGTGTAGCCGCCGTAGAAGTCGGTCTCGTAGCTCACCAGCGCGCCGTTATAGCCGACGAACTCGGTGTTCGAGATCCACGTCCCGGCATAGAAACCGGCTTCATGGGTCAAGTCGGCACCGCCCTGGACGGCCGAGCCGAAGGACTGCTCCACGCCGCGATACAGGTAAGTCGTCACCGCTCCGACGTTGCCGGTCGTGCCCGCCATCGCCGCCGGACTGGCCAGCACCGCCGCACAGCAAACAGAACGAACAAGGTTACGCACAGTAAGCCTCCCGAAAAAAAGTCCGGACGCGATGTGCGGCCGGTCGGGAGTGGCTGGAGCAAGCTCCGTGCCATGGCCAGGCGGTGGATTTGCGCGCGCTGCGGCGCGTGCGGTGAACCACAACGGGGCGGGCGCACCCGCTTGGTGCGCCGGTGCCGCAAGTCGCTTACTGGGTGAAGCCCAGCGAGAACTTGTAGCCGGCGCCGAAGGTGACGACCATCGCGTCCACCGCGACGCCACTGCTGTCGTCGTAATTGCGCGCCGCCGCCCATACCGTGAAGCTGTCGAGCACGTCGTGGAACACGCCGACGCGCAGGCTGGTGCCCTCGAACGCCGACCCGTCCTCGAGCCCGAGTGACGCCGCGATGCGCGTGTTCTCGAACAGGCCGTACCAGCCCGACAGCATCATGAAGTCCGCGTCGGCGAGCGGCGTGCCGAGGTGCTCCCACGACACGCCGGCGCCGAAGCGCCGGTCGGCGTAGGACGCGTAAAGCCGCCGCGCGTCGACATCGGCGCCCCAGGTCGCGGCATTGGCGTTCTGCGCGCCGATGTACTGGATACCGGCGGTCAAACCCCCGCTCATGTACTCGACGCCCACGCCGTAGCCGTGGTCCTGGTTGGAGGTGTTGCTCTCGTCCAGGAACAGCGCGACGTTGCCGGTGAAGTCCTTCCACGCCGGCGACGTGTAGGCGAGCTGGTTCGCGACGAAGGTCGAGCCGAGGAAATCGGCGTTGAACGCGGTCGAGCTGCCGTGGCTGTTGCCGCCGCCCAGCACCGAGCCCGCGGTGGTGAGGCCACCCGCGCCGCTGGCGGCGGTGTTGTAGAACGGATCGATCTTGCGGCCGGCGTCGGCGTACGCCGTGCCGTGCTTGCCAACCTTGACCGTGCCGCAGAAGCCGGCGGCGCCGAGGTAAGCCTGGCGCGTCAGCTCGAGCGGAAAGCCCGGCAGCGCCTCTTCGTCGGCGCTGATGAAGCGCTCGTAGCCGCCGAAGACGGTCACGCCGCCCTTCACGGAAGAGCCCTTCACGCCCCAGATCGAGTTGTTGTCGGTGAGCGTCCAGGTCGGACCCGCAAGCGGCGACTTGTCGTCGGTGTAGTCGACCGACACGCGCAGGTCGGCGTACAGAGCGCCCTTGGTCTCCGTGGCACCGGCACCGCCGCTTGCCAGCGCGGCAGCTCCCGCCGTCATCGCCGCCGCTATCGTGCGGATGTTCGGCATGCACTCCCCTCCCGAAAAACCGGCAGCCGGCTAGAGGCCGGTCTGCTTCAGCATGTCTTCGATCGCTGCTTTCAATTCCGCATCCGACAGCGAGGCGTCGCCGCCGCGCGCCGGCATCTGGTTCTTGCCCTTGATCGACGAGGCCAGCAGCATCTTGATGCCCTGGGCCTTCAGCGTACCCCACGCCGCCTTGTCGCCGATCTTGGGTGCGTTCAGCACGCCGGTGCCGTGGCAGGCGCCGCAGACCTTGCCGACGATCTCGGATCCGGTCATCGGCGCGCGCGCCGGCCCGGCGGACGCGACTTCGAGCAGCTTGGAAGCGTCGGTGACGACTTCACCGACCGGCTTGATGCGCTCCTCGACGCGCGCCACCGTCGCCGCGTCGGCCGGGTGCGCGGCGAGCAGGTTCGCGATGAGGATGATCGTGAACGTGAACCCACCCAGGATTCCCAGGACGATGCCGAAAGTGACGATGAACGTCTTGTCGTGTTGCTCGGGATTCACGCTCGACTCCCTTTGGCTCTGCCGGGGCAGTATAACGGCGGCCCCGACGTTGGCGCGCCCGGCAGGATTCGAACCTGCGACCCCTGCCTTCGGAGGGCGTGCCTGAAGGCGCGGACTATAAACGACGGTCAACGGCCTTGAACAGCAAAGAGCAATGCCTTCAGGCAGATGCAAGGCTCATTCTGTTCATTGCCGTTCAAAACCGTCCTCCGCGGTTTACCCACTTTGGACTTACGGTGGACTTACGGAAGCGCTCCCGACATCGATCGGGAATCCACCATGCAATCGAAGATCACCAAGCAACTGCTTCAGCAGCTCGCGCCGCGCGAGCGGCCCTACGAGGTGTGCGACACCGAGCTGGCCGGGTTCATCGTCCGGGTCCAGCCATCGGGCGTCACGTCGTACCTGTGCTC
>JBOICR010000017.1:0-2694 GCA_050740195.1 Nevskiaceae bacterium
CCCTGGTTGAGGTTCTGCGCCGTGCCGATGCTGGTGAACCCGGCGGTCAGGAAGCCGCCAAGGGCGCCGGTGTCGTCGAGGTACAGGCCGTTGTTGTTCGAGGTGATGACTCCCGCGCCCGCCACGGCGAAGCTGCCGGGACGCCCCGGCCGCAGCTCGTAGTTGCCCTCGGGTTTGGTGCCAACGTTGGTGCCGTCACCGCTGCCGTAGCTGCCCTCGGGGGCCGGCGCGTCGCCGCGCTCGCCTTCCGGACTCTCTTCACCCTCCTCGTCCTCGCCGCCCTCATCGATCGGCGTCTCGAGCACTTCCGGCGGCGCGAGTTCCTGGTCTGGCGCGCTGGACGAGTCCTTCACGTAGCCGTACTGGTCGTTGCCGAGCACCAGCCGGCCGCCGTCATTGGTCAATTCGATCTCGCCATTCGACACGCCGACGTACAGCCCGTCCGGCGTCGTGCCGCAGTCGGAGTTGCAGTACGCGGCGCTGTAGTCCGTGCCGCGGATACCGATGGTCGCGACCGGTGTGACCACGTTGTAGCTGTCGGCGGCGCTCTTGCCGATCAGGCCGGTCACCGTGCGGAACGCTCCGCGCAGCAGGCGCAGCACGCTGCGGCCGCCTGCGCCGGTGGTGCCGGAAGGTGCGATGGGGCCGGGCGTGGCGGCCGCCGGAGCCGGCGCGGCGGCCGGCATGCGGAACTCCTCGATCACCATCGCCGAGCCGTAGCGCAGCGACAGCAGCGCGCCGTCCTTCAGGCGCACCTGCGCCATGCCGGTCGGCCCGGTGCGGATCGTGTCCCCCACCTCGACCGGCGCCTGGCGCTGCGCGGTAAAGGTCTGGCCACCGCGCTGGATCTCGACGCGGCCGAGCGCGAACAGCACCTGGCCCGCCGCGGCGTGCGCTACCACCGGTGCCAGCATCAGGGCGAGCCCGGCACTCCAGTGCAGCAGCCTCATTTGAACTCCCGGCGGATCGAGACGCCCAGGTCGATGCGGTCGTAGTCGTACAACGCAACAGTCGAAGAGTTGTCCACGTAGCTGAGCTGCGCGCGTACGGCCCAGCCCAGCGTGCGCCAGCCGCCCCAGTCGAAGCCGAGCGTGCCGACCAGCTGGTCGTCGCTGCGGGTCTGCCCGAACGGCGGCTGGTCGTAGTCGGAGCTCAGCATCGCGATCGAGGCAAGCAGGCCGTTACCGCGGCCGAGATCGACAACCGCCCCGGCGCGCAGGCCGGCCAGGTCGCGGCCGAACTGCGAGCCCGGCTCGACGGCGTCGTCGGTGCCGATCGTGACCGCGCCCAGGTACTGCACGCGCGGCGTCGTGTACTGCCCCGCCAGGCCGTAGAGCAGCGTGTCGACGTCCAGCACCTCGAGGACTTCGGTGTAACGGGCCTGGCCGCTGCGCACGTTCAGCGACAGCTGGCCGCGCTGGAAATGTCGCGTCGCCGCGAGGTCGACGCCCGTCACGGTGTTGTTGTCCTCGCCATCCAGCAGCGAGAGCGTGTAGTTGGGCCGCAGGCTGAATTCGTACTGGTTGGGCCGCCACTCGACGGCGCCGGCCAGCCGCAGGACCTGCGAGTCGACGAAGGTTGCGTCGGGATTGCTGCGGTAACTGCCGTTGCCGGTGCCCAGCAGCCGCCAGCCCGGCGCGAACGGATACGACACGAGGCCCCCGCCGCCGAGCGCGTAGTAGCTCGAAGCCGTCGCCTGGTTGCGGCTGTCCAGCGGAATGCCGAGGAAGGACTGAAGCTCCGGCGAGCCGTTGGCATTGCTGTCGTAGCCGGTGGCGAGTTCCGCGTAGCCGCCGAGCTGGGACTCGTAGACCGCGGCGCGCCGGTCGATCGCCGCCCGGTATTCGGCGATCGCGCGCCGCGCTTCCGGCGGCGGATTGCTCTTCTCGAGCACGGCGAACTCGCGGCGGGCGGATTCGTTGTCGCCCTGGGCGAAGTAGGCGCGGGCCAATTCCATGCGCGCGCCGGCGAATCCCGGCTTCATCGCCACGGCGCGCTGCAGCACGAAGATCGCCTGGCTGTAGTTCCCCGAATCGTATGCCGCCGTGCCCGACAGGTAGTCGTAGTCGACGTCGCCGGCGTAGCGGTCCTCGAGCGGCGCGAGGTACTTGTACAGGTCCTCCGCGCTGCGGCCGGCCTGGCGCATCGCCAGCGCCTCGCGCTGCTCGGGGCTGCCGGCAAACGCCACCGAGGCCAGCGGTGTCGTGATCGGACCTTCCGCCGCCGGCACGGCGGCGACCGGAGCAGGCGGCGCCAC
Organism: Nevskiaceae bacterium; assembly: GCA_050740195.1. Taxonomy (GTDB): domain Bacteria; phylum Pseudomonadota; class Gammaproteobacteria; order Nevskiales; family Nevskiaceae; genus JACPFV01. The sequence goes on from JBOICR010000017.1 coordinate 2,258, forward strand.
CGCCGGCACAGCCGGCGCCGAAGCCGCGGCGCGTCCGGTCACATAGGCGTACGCCTGGGCGGGCGAAATCTCATTGACGAACGTCGCGGCGGGAACGCTGAGCACGGCGCTGGGACGGATCTTGTCAGGGGAGCCTTCGAAGGACTGCGGATTGGCGCGGTACAGGGCCCACGCCATCTGCGCGACGGTGCTGGAGCGACCGGCGTTGACCTTCGTCGCCACCGACCACAAGGTTTCGTTACCCACCGGACCGTAGCGGTCCTGCGCGAGCGCGTTCCCGGCGAGGCCAAGAAAAAGACAGAGCGCCAGCCAGACGCGGAGCCGTGACTCCCCCACTGAGCCCCCGAATTCGTCGACGGAATTCATCATACCGCGCCTAGACCCGAACCTCGCTGCGGCGCTCGGCAGTCGTCCCGGCGACCACGAGGACCAGCGCC
>JBOICR010000018.1:0-6435 GCA_050740195.1 Nevskiaceae bacterium
CATGAAGCTCGTCATCCTCGACCGCGACGGCGTCATCAACGAGGACTCGGCCGACTTCGTCAAGTCCGTGTCGGAGTGGAAGCCGATCCCGGGCAGCCTCGAGGCGATCGCCCGCATGTGCCACGCCGGCTACCGCGTGTACGTGGCGAGCAACCAGTCCGGCATCGGCCGCGGCCTGTTCGATTACGACGCGCTGTTCGCGATCCACGACAAACTGCAGCGCGCGCTGGCCGACATGGGCGGCCGCATCGAGGGCATCGCTTACGCGCCCGAGCATCCCGATCACGCCACCGAGATGCGCAAGCCGCGCCCCGGCATGTTGCTCGACATCGGCAAGCGCCTGGGGGTGTCGCTGTCGCGCGTGCACGCGGTCGGCGATTCGATGCGCGACATCGAGGCGGCGATGGCGGCGGGGGCGATGCCGGTCCTCGTGCGCACCGGCTTCGGCCGCGAAACGGAAAACGCGCTCGGTTCCAGGCGCGAGAAGGTCGCCGTCTACGAGAACCTGGCCGCGTTCGCGGCGGCGCTGATCGCGACCGCCTGACGGGTCAGCGCTTTCCGCGCTCGATCGAAGCGCTGACGTCGGCGGCGCCGGGCACGGCGCCCGGCTTGTGGACCTCGAGCCTGAGCCAGGTCACGGCGAACGCCTGCTGGAGTTTCTGCGCGAGCCGCTCGGCCAGCGTCTCGATCAGCTGGAAGTCCGAGGTGCTGACGAAGGTCGTGATCTCCTGCGCGACGGCCGCGTAGTCGAGCGCGTCCTTCAGCGCATCACGCTTGGCGGCGCGCGCAACGTCGGTCGCGAGCTCGACGTCGACCAGCACCGGGCGCGGCACCTTGCGCTCCCATTCGTGCACGCCGACGATCGCTTCGACCTTGATGCCCCGGATGCGGATGGTGTCCATCAGGCGGCCTTTGGAGCGCGCAGCTCCGACATCGGCCAGCGCGCGCGCACCTCGAGCGGGCCGCCGGCGGGCCGTGCGTCGGCCAGCCGTGCCGCGCCGACGTAGGCGATCATCGCGGCGTTGTCGGTGCAGAACTCGCGCCGCGGGAAGAACAGCTTCGCGCCGGTGCGCTCGGCCGATTTCTGCAGTGCGGCGCGCAGCCGCAGGTTGGCGCCGACGCCGCCGGCCACCACCAGGCTGCGCAGCCCCGTATGCTCGAGGGCGCGCTCGCACTTGATGACCAGCGTGTCGGCGACGCAGTCCTCGAAAGCGCGGGCGATGTCGGCGCGGGTCTGCTGGTCGGCGTCCGCAGGCAGCGTCGTCAGCGCCGCGGTCTTGAGGCCCGAGAAGCTGAAGTCGAGCCCGGGCCGATCGGTCATCGGCCGGCTGAACCTGAAGCGCCCCGGCTTGCCGCGCTCGGCCAGTTCGGCCAGCGCCGGGCCGCCCGGGTAGGGCAGGCCCAGCAGCTTGGCCACCTTGTCGAAGGCCTCGCCGACCGCATCGTCGAGACTCTCGCCGAGGACCTCGTATCGGCCGACGCCCTCGACGGCGACCAGCTGGGTATGCCCGCCCGAAACCAGCAGCGCGACGAACGGGAATTCCGGGTGCGGGGTCTCGAGCATCGGCGCCAGCAGGTGCCCCTCCATATGGTGGACCGGGATCAGCGGCAGGCCGTGGGCCAGCGCCAGTCCTGCCGCGACCGCGCCGCCCACCATCAGGGCGCCGATCAGGCCGGGGCCCGCCGTGTAGGCGATGCCGGCGAGGTCCGAGGCCTTCAGCCCGGCGTCCGCCAGGGCCTGGCGGATCAGGGGATTGATCCGCCGGACGTGGTCGCGGGAAGCGAGCTCGGGCACGACGCCGCCATAGGCTGCATGCAGGTCGACCTGGCTGTGCAGCGTGTGCGACAGCAGGCCGCGGGCCGGCTGGTAGACGGCCACCGCGGTCTCGTCGCAGGACGTCTCGATCCCGAGGACAGGGCCTAAGTCGCGCATGGGTGGGCATTTTTGCATTAAGGGCTGCGCCCGCATAGAATCGCGGCCCCAAATCCATCCCCGTACCGGGCCAGAGAGTGGTTTGAATGCCTTCCGTCCGAATCCGCGACAACGAGTCGTTTGAGGTCGCCCTGCGGCGCTTCAAGCGCACCTGCGAAAAAGCCGGCGTGCTCACTGACGTGCGCAAGCACGAGTACTTCGAGAAGCCGAGCCAGGAGCGCAAGCGCAAGCGGGCCGCCGCGATCAAGCGCCAGCTGAAGCGCCAGTCGCGCGATTCCACCAGCCGCACGCGGATGTACTGATCTGTTTTTTTGGCCCGCAAGGGCAGACGAAGGGGGCCGAGTGCCCCCTTTCTCATTTCTGGAGCCGGAACGATGACTACGACCACGCTCAAAACCCGCATCACCGAGGACATGAAGTCGGCCCTGAAGGCCGGCGAGGCGATGCGCCTGCATACCGTCCGGCTGGCCTTGTCCGAGATCAAGCGCTACGAGGCCGACAAGGGCGCCGAGCCCGACGAGGCCACGTCGCTGGCCATCCTCGACAAGATGGTCAAGCAGCGCCGCGATTCCGAGCAGCAGTTCCGCGCCGGCAACCGCGCCGACCTCGCCGACAAGGAAGCCGCCGAGATCACGATCCTGCTGGGCTACATGCCGCAGCAGCTGACCGAGGCCGAAGTCGCGTCCCTGATCGAGCAGGGCAAGGTCGAGACCGGCGCCGCCGGCGGCAAGGACATGGGCAAGCTGATGGCCTGGCTCAAGCCCAAGGTCGCCGGCAAGACCGACATGGGCAAGCTGTCGGGGTTGGTGAAGTCCAAGCTGGGATAATGGCCGCCCCATGGCCGGCCGCATCCCCGATTCGTTCATCCAGGACCTGCTCGCCCGCACGGACATCGTGCAGGTGATCGGCGAGCGCCTGGACTTGCGCAAGGCGGGCAAGGAATTCCGCGCTCGCTCGCCGTTCACCAACGAGAAGACGCCGTCGTTCTTCGTGAGCCCCACGAAGCAGATGTTCTTCGACTTCAGCTCGGGCAAGAACGGCACCGTGATCAGCTTCCTCATGGAGTACGACCGCCTGCAGTTCGTCGAGGCCGTGGAGGAGCTGGCCAAGCGGGCGGGGCTGACCGTGCCGCACGAAGGCGGCGCGGCGCCGGCGCGCCTGATGCTCGACGGCCCGATCGAGGCGCTGGCCGCCGCCGAGCGCATCTACAAGGCCGAGCTGAAGAAGAGCGATGTCGCGATCGCGTACCTGAAGCAGCGCGGCGTCACCGGCGAGACGGCCAAGCGCTTCGGCATTGGTTTCGCGCCCGACCGCTGGGACACGATCGCAGCGCAGACGCCGGAAGAGAAGCACGCGCTCGAGGCCGGCCTGCTGGTGAAGAACGACCAGGGCCGCATCTACGACTTCTACCGCAACCGCGTCATGTTCCCGGTGCGCAACACGCGCGGCCAGATCATCACTTTCGGCGGCCGTGTGCTGCCGGGGAGCGATGACAACCGCAAGTACCTCAATGGCCGCGAGACGCCGCTGTTCGACAAGGGCCGCCAGTTGTACGGCCTGTACGAGGCGCGCCAGGGCACCGGCGCGATCCCGTACATCCTCGTGGTCGAGGGCTACATGGACGTGGTCATGCTGGCGCAGCACGGCATCGTCCACGCCGTCGCCACCATGGGCACGGCGACCACGCGCGAGCACCTGAACCTGCTGTTCAAGAGTACCCAGCGCGTGGTGTTCTGCTTCGACGGCGACCGCGCCGGCCGCGCGGCGGCGTGGCGCGCGCTCGAGCAGGCGCTGCCGGAGGCCTACGAAGGCCGCGAGATGCTGTTCATGTTCCTGCCCGACACGGCGGAAGGCGGCAAGCACGACCCGGACTCGTTCGTCCAGGAGGTCGGCGCCGAAGAGTTCCGTAAACAGGCGCTGGGCGCGCAATCCCTGTCGGACTTCCTGCTCAGTGAGCTCAGGGTCCAGGCCAAGCCGAGTACTGCCGAGGGTCGCGCCCGGATGGTTGCGCTCGCCAAACCGCACCTGGCGCGCCTGCGCGACGGTCCGCTGCGCAAGATGATCGTGGACGAGCTGGCGAAGATCACCCGGCTGAACGCGGAGGACATCGCAACGGGCCACGCCGCGGAGCGCCCGACTGTCGAAACCGAGGGGGCCGCCCTGCGGAGCATCGCCGCGCGCCCGGTGCTGCGTGCGCTGCAGCTGCTGCTGGAGCAGCCCGCGCTGGCCGCGCAGGTCGACAACCTCGAGCAGCTGGCCCAGGCCGACGCCCCGGGCATCAGCCTGCTGGTCGCGGTGATCGAGCACCTGCGCGACCACCCGGATGCGACGGCCGCCCGGCTGCTGGAACTGTGGCGCGAGGAGGAGCGTGGCAAGGCGCTGGCCCGCGTGGCGGTGGAGCCGCTCGAGTTGGGCGAGGAAATGGTCGCCAGGGAGTTCGCCGACGCCATCGCCCACCTCGCGCAGAAGGGGCTCAAGGCCCGGGCCCAGGCACTGCTGGCCGAGGCGCGCCGCCGGGACCTGTCGGGGGCCGAGCAGAAGGAGTTGGACGCCCTTTCTCGGCAACTCACGGGGTCCCGCCCGGTCTAACTGCTGCTGCCCAGGCACCTCATTTCAGGTAGAATCGCCGGTTCTTTGCGGCCCAGTAAGCCGCTCCCCGAAAGTCCCTCCGCGCCCCATGAATCTGGAAAAACAGTCGCAGATCAAGACCCTCATTGCCCGCGGCAAGGAGAAGGGCTACCTGACCTACGCCGAGGTGACCGACCACCTGCCGGAGATCGTCGACTCCGAGCAGCTGGACGACGTCATCTCGATGATCAACAGCATGGGCATCGTCGTCCACGACGAGGCCCCGGACGAAGAGTCCATCCTGCTGCCGGAGCCGGCCGCGGCGACGCAGGAAGAGGATGACGACGAGATCGAGGAAGCGGCCGCGCAGCTGGCCGCGCTCGACGACCAGTTCGGCCGCACCACCGATCCGGTGCGCATGTACATGCGCGAGATGGGCAGCGTCGAGCTGCTCGACCGCGAGGGCGAGATCCGCATCGCCAAGCGCATCGAGGAAGGCCTCAACGAGGCGTTCTACGCGATGGCGATGTACCCCGAAACCACGGCGATCCTGCTGGAGGCCTTCGATGCGGTGAAGGCCGGCAAGCGGCGCCTGGCCGACGTGGTGGTGGGCTTCTTCGACCCGAACGCCCCGCCGCCGGCCGAGGGCGAATTGCCGCCCGACATCAAGGAAGCGGCAGCCCCGGAGAAGGAGAAGGACGAGAAGGAGGGCGGCAACGGCGACGACGAGGAAGAAGCCGTCGACACCGGGCCGGATCCGGTCGAGGCCGCCAAGAACTTCGGCCAGCTGCAGAAGCTGTTCGACAAGGCCTGGGACTCGCTGGAGAAGTCCGGGTCCGACGACAAGAAGACCCAGAAGAAGCGCGAGGGCCTGGCCGAGCACCTGATGACCTTCCGGCTGTCGCCGAAGATCGTCGACGAGGTCACGCGCAACCTGCGCGCCAAGACCGAGATTGTCCGCACCGCCGAGCGCGCGATCATGAAGATCTGCGTGGTCGACTGCGGCATGCCGCGCAAGGAGTTCCTCGAGAAATTCCCGGGGCACGCGGCCGACAAGAGCTTCGTCTCGCGCGTCACGCGCGGCGACAAGAAGCCCTCACGCGCGATCGCCAAGCGCGGCGACGAGATCAAGGCGCTGCAGGACAAGCTGCGCGCGCTCGAGCAGGAGAACCTGCTGTCGATCGAAGAGATCAAGGACATCAACCGGCACATGAGCGTCGGCGAGGCCAAGGCCCGCCGCGCCAAGAAGGAGATGGTCGAGGCCAACCTGCGCCTGGTGATCTCGATCGCCAAGAAGTACACCAACCGCGGCCTGCAGTTCCTCGACCTGATCCAGGAAGGCAACATCGGCCTGATGAAGGCGGTGGATAAATTCGAGTATCGGCGCGGCTACAAGTTTTCAACCTACGCCACCTGGTGGATCCGCCAGGCCATCACCCGCTCGATCGCCGACCAGGCCCGCACCATCCGCATCCCGGTGCACATGATTGAAACGATCAACAAGTTGAATCGCATCAGCCGGACGATGCTTCAAGAGATGGGGCGCGAGCCGACGCCGGAAGAGCTGGCGCAGAAGATGGAGATGCCGGAGGACAAGGTCCGCAAGGTCCTCAAGATCGCCAAGGAACCGATCTCGATGGAGACGCCGATCGGCGACGACGAGGATTCGCACCTCGGCGATTTCATCGAGGACACCAACGCGGTGTCGCCGCTCGACTCGGCCACCACCTCGTCGCTGTCCGAGGCCACGCAGCAGATCCTGGCGTCGCTGACGCCGCGCGAGGCCAAGGTGCTGCGCATGCGCTTCGGCATCGACATGAACACCGACCACACGCTGGAAGAGGTCGGCAAGCAGTTCGACGTCACGCGCGAACGCATCCGCCAGATCGAGGCCAAGGCGCTGCGCAAGCTGCGCCACCCGAGCCGCGCCAACT
>JBOICR010000019.1:0-1867 GCA_050740195.1 Nevskiaceae bacterium
CCAGACGACCGTGTCCTTGATGCGTGCGCGCTCGGTCTGCAGCAGCTCGCCGTACGCTTCAGCGAACCCTTGCGCGCGCTGCACCTGGAACGCCTCGTCGGCGCCCGCGAGGTCGGGCTCGGCTTCCTCGACGATGCAGCCGAGGGATTCGAACACGCGGCGCTGCGGCTCGAGCACCGCAGTCACACGCGGGTCCACGGGCAAGCCGCCAAGGTCGCGGCTCCACGCCACGCGCACCCTGCGGAAATCGCGCGCCAGCGGCCGCGCGAAGCTCCGCCCCGGCTCCGCGATCGTGGTCGGCGAGCGCGGGTCGGGACCGGCCATGCACGCGAGGAGGAAGGCGGCGTCCGCCACCGTGCGCGCGAGCGGGCCGATCGACCACAGCGTGTCCCAGGCATTGGGAAAGGGCCACAGCGGCACGCGGCCCGGCGTCGGGCGGAATCCCACCACGTTGCAGAAATTCCCCGGGTTGCGCAGCGACGCTCCGAGGTCGGAGCCGTCGGCGAACGGCAGCATGCCGCAGGCGACCGCCACCGCCGCGCCGCCGGATGAACCGCCGCAGGTCTTGCCGAGGTCGTAGGGGTTGCGCGTCGCGCCGAATACGGCGTTGAAGGTCTGCGAGCCGGCGGCGAACTCCGGCGTGTTGGTCTTGCCGATGGTGATGGCGCCCGCGGCCGACAGGCGCTCCACCAGCGCGTGGTCCGCCGCGGGCACGTGATCGCGGTAGATCGGCGAACCGAACGTCGTGCGGATGCCCTTGGTCGGAACGATGTCCTTGTACGCGATCGGCAGCCCGGCGAGCGGACCGGCGACGAGCGTGCGGGGCCGCGCGAGGCGCCGGTCGAGCTGCTGCGCCTGCGCGAGCGCGCGCTCGGGCAGGAAGGTGACGATGGCGTTCACCGCCGGGTTGATGCGCTCGATCCGCGCGATGAACGCGCGCGCGACTTCGGCGGCCGCGACCTTGCGCGTCCGCACCATGCGCGCGAGCTTCCGCGCTCCGGTGTAGCAGAGTTCGTCGGCGTTCATGCGACGGGTTCCCCCGGGCGCAGATGACAGGCCACGACGTGGCCCGGCGCAACGCGCCGCATGGCCGGCTCTTCGACCCGGCAGCGCGCCTCCGCCAGCGGGCAGCGCGTGTGGAAGCGGCAGCCGGCCGGCGGATTCACCGGGCTCGGCACGTCGCCCGGCAGGAGGATGCGGTTGCGGGCCGCGGCCGGGTCGGGCACCGGCACCGCGGAGAGCAGCGCTTCCGTATAGGGATGCTGCGGATTGGCGAACAGCGTGCGCTTGTCGGTGAGCTCGACGATCCGGCCGAGGTACATCACCGCGACCCGGTGGCTGATGTGCTCGACCACGGCGAGATCGTGCGCGATGAACAGGAACGACAGGCCCAGCTCCTCCTGCAGGTTCATCAGCAGGTTGATGACCTGGGCCTGCACCGACACGTCGAGCGCCGACACCGGCTCGTCGCAGACGATCAGCCTGGGGTTCGGCGCCAGCGCGCGCGCGATGCCGAGGCGCTGGCGCTGCCCGCCGGAGAATTCGTACGGATAGCGAATCATCTGGTCGGGTCGCAGCCCGACGCGCTCGAACAGCGATGCCACGCGGTCGCGGACCTCGGCCGCGGTGCAGTCCTCGAAGTTGCGGATCGGCTCGGCCACGATGTCGGCCGCGCGCATGCGCGGGTTGAGCGACGAATAGGGATCCTGGAACACCGCCTGCAGCTCGCGCCGATGCGGACGCATTTCGCCGGCGTCCAGCGACTCGATGGGCTGGCCGCGCCAGCGGATCGTCCCGGCGGTGACCTCCACCAGCCGCAGGATGGCCTTACCGGTAGTCGACTTGCCGCAGCCGCTCTCCCCCACCA
>JBOICR010000020.1:0-3720 GCA_050740195.1 Nevskiaceae bacterium
TGGTGAAATCCCACACGACCATGTGCTCGAGCGGGATGCCCATCTTGTGCGCGGTCCAGCGGCCGAGATGCTGGTCGGGGAAGAACAGGACCTTCTCGCGCTGCTCGAACGACCACTTCAAGACGCCCGGCGCGTTGGTCGACGTGCAGACGATGCCGCCGTGCTCGCCGCAGAACGCCTTCAGGTTGGCAGCGGAGTTGATGTAGGTGACCGGCGTGACCAGCTCGTCCGGGTTCAGCACCGTGCCGAGCTCTTCCCAGCATTTGCGCACCTTGACCAGGTTGGCCATGTCGGCCATCTGGCAGCCGGCGGCGAGGTCCGGCAGGACCACCGTGCGGCGCCCGCGGGTCACGATGTCGGCGACCTCGGCCATGAAGTGCACGCCGCAGAACACGATGTACTCGGCGTCGAGCCTGGCCGCCTCGCGCGCCAGGCGCAGCGAGTCGCCCTTCAGGTCAGCGTGTTTGTAGACCTCGCTGCGCTGATAGTGGTGACCCAGGATGACCAGGCGCCGGCCCAGGATCTGTTTGGCCGCAACGATCCGGGCGTCGCACTGGACGTCGTCCAGGGTGTTGAAATCATTTATTTTCAGGGCGGCGGACATGGCGTCATTTTACTCCCGGCCCACCCCCGGGGTCATGGCGTGCAGGTCGTGCAGGGTGTGACCGTCAGCTTCGTCGGCGTCGGCACGACGTCCTCCGACAACGTCGTAACCGGCGTCGCCGTGACGTCGAGCGTCGTGGCGGCACCGACGTCGCTGAAGTAGAGCGGCTGGCCGGCGGACTGGAACGAATCGCCGGTGGCGCGCAGGGCGGCGATGTCCGAGACCTCGTCGGCCACGCCCTCCGGCCGCAAGATCCAGTCTACGAAACGGGTTATTTTTTGCGTTCCGATCGGCGAATCCGTGCAGGTGTCGGTATCGGCGACGAAGCTGCCCACCACCTCGAAGCGGAAGCCGGGGTAGGTGAACGCCTCCTCGGTCGGCGCCGAGGCCAGCGGCGGCTGGATCTCCGCGGAGCACAGGACCGCAGCGCGTGCGCGCGCGGTCATCTCGCCGGACAGCGCGAACCCCGGCGCGACACCGGCGACCGTGATCAGCGTGCCGCTCGCCGCGGCGCTCACCGCGCCGCTCTCGTCGTACGCCTTCAGCGTCGGGTTGAACGGCCCGGCCGTCCCGTCGAGGTAGGTGTGCCTCAGGATGGGGCTGGTCTGCCGGATGACCGGCGAACCGTCGGCCGGATCGAACTCGTAGACCGTGACCTCGTCGCCCGAGTTGGAGTCGGTGGAGCCCGCGCCGTTGAACTGTACGGTCAGCGGCGCATCGCCGCCGGTCGTGTCCTTGATCAGCTGCGCGGTCGGCGCGGTGTTGGCGGGCGGCGGGGTCACGCCGGAGAGCACGCGCACTGCGCCCAGGTTCTGGCTCAGGAATTCGGATGGGACCGCCGTGTCGATGAGGCGCACCGTCGCGGTGAACGATCCGTCCGCGTAAGTGTGGCTGGCGGTCGTGCCGGCCTGCGGCCCCTGCGTCGTGCCATCGCCGAAATCGAACAGGTAATTCACCGTCACCCAGGCCGGGACGTTGACGGCGCTGGCCGTGAAGTTCACGGCAACGCCGCTCCCCACTGCCGCGCTGTCCGCGGCGAGGCTTGCCAGTTCATCGCGGCACGCCGGGAAGCAGGCCTGGGCGCGGGATACCTCACCCTCGATCGCGGTGGAGCGCGTCACCAAGCCGCCCGAATCGAGCAGGAAGCCGGTATTCGCCCTGCACCCAAAAGTCGCGTCGTCGTCTTCGCACCCCGTGTTCAGCGGCCGCGTGACGTAGCCGACCTGGCTGGAGAGGTCTTGCGCGACGATCTGCGAGCCGTCGCCGTTGATGTCGAGCATGCCGAGTACTTTCACTTCGCGATTGGTGCCGATGACCAGGTCGTCGGCCGCGAATCCACCGCCGTTGAACCCGGACTCCTCGCGCGACAGGATCACCCGATCGTCCGCCGGCGTGCCGGCATCGTCGTAGAGCGTGACCACCTTCACATCCGCCACCGGCCGCAGCGTCGGGTCGGTGACCGTCGGCGCCGGGCACAGGTACGACTCGGCAACCACCTGTGGCATCGAAGTGTCGGCGCTGCTGCCGCGGACGAAGGCTTCGACCCCGAGCGCGCTCAGCGAGGCGATGCGGGTCGGGCCGTTGTCGATCACCCACTGGTCGAGGTCGAAGTCGAGGTCGTCGTCCTGCGGGACGAACGTGCCGCCAGTGAACATCCAGCGGAACGGGTTGATGTTGATCGCGTTCGAGATGCCACCCGAGAGCGCGTCGGACGTGACGGTGCGGCCGTCGGCATCCGTCAGCACGGCCAGGCGCTGGCGCGTGCCTTCGCCGAGGTAGTACGGCGGCGCCGAAGCGGCCGGGTCGGGCTCGGGCACGGCGATGATCCGCAGCGTCGGCTTGCGGATGTCGACGGTGAGCGAAGCGCTCAGGCTCGCGAACTTCACCGTGATGGTCGCCGACTGGCCCGGCGTGCCGTGCGGAATCACCGTGCCGGAGCCGTAGGTCAGGCTCTCATGCACCCAGAACGAGCCATCCAGCGCCGGATTGCCGACGGCCAGCACCGCCGGGACGTCGCCGTTGCTGACTTCGACGACAGCCGGGTCGGAGCTGCTCCACGTCACTCGATTGCTGAAGTTGACCTGCGTGCCGTCCGTGAACGTGGCGCGCGCGATCAGTTCGTCGCGCAGGCACTGGAACAGCTTGTGGTTGTCGCCAACCTCGAAGGGCGCGAGCCGCGTGGCGTTGCTCGCCGGAATGATGTCGAATTTCTCGATCGTGTTGCCCTCGCCGATGCTGTCGCAGGCCGCAAGGCCGGCCACCAGCAGAAGGAGTGCAGCGATGTTCGATGCGTATCTCATGGTTTGCCGCCAACGGCAGTCTTGATGGAGAGTTCTTTGAGCTGCGCGGCGCCGACGACGCCGGGGGCGTCGGTCAGCGGGTCGTGCGCAGTCTGGGTTTTCGGGAACGCGATGACTTCGCGGATCGAATCGGCGCCGGCCATCAACATCACCATGCGGTCGATGCCGAGCGCGATGCCGCCGTGCGGCGGCGCACCGTACTTGAGGGCGTCGAGCAGGAAGCCGAACTTCTGGCGCTGCTCTTCCTCCGTGATGCCGAGCAGCCGGAACACGGTCTGCTGCAGCTCCGGCCTGTGGATGCGCACCGATCCCCCGCCAATCTCGATTCCGTTCAGCACGATGTCGTAGCCCTGTGACAAGGCATTGCCCGGAGAGTTCTCCAGGGCAGCCGGGTCCATGTTGACCGGCGAGGTGAACGGGTGATGCAGCGCCACCCAACGCCCCCCCTGCTCGTCCCGCTCGAACATCGGCCAGTCGACCACCCAGAGCGCCTTCCAGCCTTCCTGGGTCAGGCCGAGGTCGGCACCCAGCTTGAGGCGCAGCGCGCCGAGCGCATCGCTGACCACCTTGAACGTATCGGCGCCGAAGAAGATGACGTCGCCGTCGGCAGCCTTCGTCCGCTCGAGGATTCCGGCGAGCGCCTTGTCGTGGATGTTCTTGACGATCGGCGACTGCAGGCCGTCCCGGCCCTTGGCCTTGTCGTTCACAACGATATAGGCAAGGCCCTTCGCACCATATTTCTTCACATATTCGGTGGCAGCGTCGATCTGGCCGCGCGACAGCTTCTCGCGACCACCCGGCACGCGCAGCGCGGCG
>JBOICR010000021.1:0-9767 GCA_050740195.1 Nevskiaceae bacterium
AAGAACCAGTTCTTCGGCACGCTCGGGGGCGGCGCCCTGATCGCCATCCTCGGCGTCGGCATCGTCTGGTACGGCGTGTCCAGCGCGATCGACCATCAGCGCGGGCGCAACGCGTTCCTCGCGCAGCAGATCATCGAGATGGACAAGAAGATCAAGGAGATCGAGGAACTCGAGAAGGTCAAGGCCAATCTGCTGGCCCGCATGAAGGTCATCGAGGAGCTGCAGGCGAGCCGCGCCGCGATGGTGCACTTCTTCGACGAGATCCTGAGCACGCTGCCCGAGGGCGTCTACATCAAGGTTCTCAGGCAGCAGGGGGCTCAGGTCACGATCGATGGCGTCGCCGAGTCCAACAACCGCGTCTCGGCGTACATGAAGAACATCGAGTCGTCGCGCTGGTTCGCCGAGCCCAAGCTGATCGTGATCAACACGAAGGACGTCGCCAAGCGCCGGCAGAGCGAGTTCCAGCTGACCTTCAAGAACCTGACGCGGCAGAAAGCGCCGGCCGCCGGCGCAGCCGAGGACAGCACGGAATGAACGTCCAGCAAATCGTTGCCGAGCTGAATTCGCTCGATCCCAAGAATCCCGGTGGATGGCCGCTGTACATCCGCATCGCCGCCATCGTGCTGCTGATGGCGGCGCTGGCCGGCGGCGGCTACTACTGGCAGGTGACGCCGCTGCTCGACGAGCTCGCGGCCGAGCAGGCCAAGGAGCCGGGGCTCAAGCAGACGTTCGAGACCAAGCAGCGCAAGGTCGCCGCGCTCGATGCGCTGAAGGAGCAGCTGGCCGACATGGAGCGTTCGTTCGGCGCGATGCTGCGGCAGCTGCCCAGCAAGGCCGAGATCGCCAACCTGCTGATCGATATTTCGCAGACGCGCCTGGCCAACAGTCTCGAGGAAGAGCTGTTCCAGCCGCAGGGCGAGCAGCCGAAGGAGTTCTACGCGGTGGTGCCGAACAAGATCATCGTGCACGGCACATACCACGAGATGGGCGGCTTCGTCAGCGGCGTCGCCGCGCTGCCGCGCATCGTCACGGTCGAGGATGTCGACATCCGGCCGAGCTCGAAGAAAGAGCAGCTGCGCATGACCGCCACGGCCAAGACCTACCGCTATCTCGACGAGAACGAGCTGGCCGCCCAGGCGCCCAAGGCCAAGGGTGCGAAGCGGGGCAAGAAGTGAGTCCGCATCGCGTCGGCCTGATCGGGCTCGCGCTGCTGGCAGCGGGCTGCGCGCAGGACATGGGCGACCTCGAGGAGTACGCGCTGGAGGTCAAGTCGCGCACGTCGAAGAACATCGAGCCGATTCCGCAGCCGAAGCCGTACGAGCCGTTCGTCTACGAGCCGGGCGAGCGCCGCGACCCGTTCCTGCAGATCCTGCAGTCGCGCGAAGCGACGCTGGCCGCCGGCGGCGGCGCGGGCACGCTCCGCCCGGACCTGAACCGGCCGAAGGAGCCGCTCGAGGAATTCCCGCTCGACGCGCTGCGCATGGTCGGCACGATCACGATGCAGCAGCGCGCCTTTGCGCTGGTTCGCGCCCCCGACGCCGTGGTGCACCGCGTCAGCGTCGGCGATCACCTCGGGCAGAACTACGGAAAGATCACCGGAATCAGCGAGACCGAGGTCGTACTGATGGAAATCATCCCCGACGGGTTGGGCGGCTATATCCAGCGGCCCGCGTCGGTTGCGTTGCAGTAGGCGGTAAGGGAGCTTTGTCATGAACCTGAACATCCTCATTCCACGGCCCGGCATCGCCCGAGGCCTGGTGCTCTGGGCGGCACTGCTGCTGGCGCCGGCAGCGCTTGCACAGGACGCCCCGGGCGCCGAGGCCGGTACGGCCCCTACGCGCACGCTCGACGCGATCGACGTCGGCACGTCGGAAGGCGGCGCCGTCCGCATCACGATGACCCTGAGCCAGACTGCCCCCGATCCGGTGGTGTTCAGCGTCGACAAGCCGGCGCGCCTCTCGCTCGATCTCGCCGACACCAAGCTCGCCGTGACGGAGCGCTTCAAGCGCGTCAGCGCCGGCCGGGTGCGGTCGGTGGCGGCCGCCGAAGGCGCTGGCCGCACACGCATCGTCGTCGAGATGTCCGAGCTGGCCCCTTACACGGTGCGCGCCGACGGCAACCAGGTCGTGCTCGAAGTGCAGGGCGGCTCCGCGGGCGTGACGACGACGTCGTCCGGCGGCGGGCCGGCCGGCGTGTCCAGCCGTCTGCTGTCGGTGGACTTCCGCCGTGGCGAGAAGGGCGAAGGCCGCGTCATCGTCCGCCTGGCGGATCCGCGGACCATCGTCGACGTGCGCGAGGAAGGCAACCGCGTGCTGGCCCAGTTCCGCAACACCGACGTCGACCTCGAGCTGCAGAAGCGCCTCGACGTGCTCGATTTCGCAACGCCGGTGAAGTTCATCGACATCCTGCGTGAGGGCCGCAACACCAGCATCTACCTGACGCCGGTGACCGGGATCGATTTCGAGCAGGTCGCCTACCAGGCCCAGGACCAGTTCACCATCGAACTGCAGCCGGTGCCGGAGGACGCGGAGGCCAAGAAGCGCAGGGAGCAGGTGTTCTCCGGCGAGCGGATCTCGCTGTCGTTCCAGAACATCGACGTCCGCGCGCTGCTCCAGATCATCGGCGACGTGTCGGGCAACAACGTCGTGATCAGCGACGGCGTCCGCGGCGAGCTGGCGATGCGGCTGATCAACGTGCCGTGGGACCAGGCGCTGGACATCATCCTGCGCACCAAGGGCCTCGGCGTGCAGCAGCAGGGCAACGTCATGCTGATCGCGCCGCTCGACGAGATCGCGTCGCGCGCCAAGGCCGAGGGCGAGGCGACCAAGCAGAAGGACGAGGGCGCCCCGCTGCGCTCCGAGATCATCCAGGTCAACTACGCCAAGGCCAGCGGGATGGCGGCGCTGCTGAAGGCCGGCAGCAAGTCGCTGCTGTCCGCCCGCGGCCAGGTCTCGGTCGACGACCGCACCAACACGCTGCTGGTGCTGGAGACGCGCGAGCGCCTCGGCGACATCCGCAACCTCGTCGCCCGCCTCGACGTCCCGGTGCGCCAGGTGCTGATCGAGTCGCGCATCGTCATCGCCAACAACGACTTCAGCAAGTCGCTCGGCGCGCGCTTCGGCGTGACCGGGTACTCGGACCTCGGCCGCGAGCCGGTCGTCGTCACCTCGGGCAGCGTGGCCGGGGCCGGCGTCGGGATGCAAAGCCTCATTACCTCGGGCGGCACGGCGTTCACCTTCCCCGCCGACCGTTTGAACGTAAACCTGCCGGTCGCCTCGGCGGGCCGCATCGGCTTCGCGATCCTGGGCTCCAACTACCTCGTGGACCTGGAGCTGTCCGCACTGCAGGCCGAAGGCCGCGGCGAGGTGCTGTCCACGCCGCGCGTGGTGACGGCCAACTCGAAGCAGGCGTCGATCGAGCAGGGCGTGGAAATTCCCTACCAGGAAGCCTCGAGCAGCGGCGCGACCTCCGTCAGCTTCAAGAAAGCCGTGCTGGGCCTGCAGGTCACGCCGCAGATCACGCCGGACGACCGCATCATCATGGACCTCAACGTCAAGAACGACAGCCGTGGCCAGGACGTCAGCAGCGGCTTCGGCCAGATCCCGTCGATCGACACGCGCGAGGTCACGACGCAGGTGCTGGTGCAGAACGGCGAGACGGTCGTGCTCGGCGGCGTCTACCAGCAGACGCAGAGTTTCTCGGTCACCAAGGTTCCGCTGCTCGGCGACCTGCCCCTGCTCGGCTACCTGTTCCGGACCACCAGCAACGTCAACAACAAGCGTGAACTGCTGATCTTCGTCACGCCCAAGATTCTCGGCGAGGGCATCCGGGTCAACTGAGCCCACCCCCTTCCCTTCAAGGGCGCCGCGAGGCGCCCTTTTTTATGCCTGCGCACGGCCGAAGCACGTGCCGGTCTCGCACGGATCGCGGCGTGCGCAGGACATATCCCCGGTGGCGCCGAGCGCAGCGGAGGCGCCAGCCGGGGAGCTGCCCTTAGAATCACCCCATGCGATCCCGCTCCAACATCTTCCTGGTCGGCCCGATGGGCGCCGGCAAGACCACCATCGGCCGGCGCCTGGCGGAGCTGCGCGGCATGACGTTCGTCGACTCAGACCACGAGATCGAGGAGCGCACCGGCGTCGACATCTCCCTCATCTTCGAGAAGGAAGGCGAGGCGGGCTTCCGCAAGCGCGAGAGGCAGGTCATCGCCGAGCTGACCGGCGGGCACAACGTCGTGCTGGCGACCGGCGGCGGCGCCGTGATCGACGCCGACAACCGCCAGCACCTCGCCGGCCGCGGTTTCGTGGTCTACCTGCGCGCCTCGATCGACCACCAGTTGCGCCGGACCGGGCGCACCGATTCGCGGCCGCTGCTGCAATCCGGCGATCCGCGCGAGACGCTCGAGCGGCTGTTCGCCGTGCGCGACCCGCTGTACCGCGAGGTTGCGGACCTGGTGGTCGACGCCGACGGCGCCAACGCCCGCACGCTCGCGCAGGACATCGGGCGCCACATCGACACCGGGGGGGCCTAGGCATGCGCACGCTGACCCTCGAGCTGGGCGCGCGGGGCTACCCGATCCGCATCGGGCACGGCCTGCTCGGCAATCCGCACAGCTTCGAGGAGGCGCGCGGCCGCGACTGCCGGCTGGTCACGGACCGCAACGTCGCCGCGCACTACCTGGAGCCGGTGCAAGAGGCGCTGAGGCTGAAGCCCGGGCACTGCCTGGTGCTGCCGGCCGGCGAGGCCCAGAAAACGCTCGAGAACGCCGGTCGGCTGCTGGACTGGCTGCTCGAATCGCAGCTGCCGCGGGACGGCATGGTCCTCGCCCTCGGCGGCGGCGTGATCGGCGACCTCGCCGGATTCGCGGCGGCAATCTGCCAGCGCGGCGTGGACCTCGTCCAGCTGCCGACCACGCTGCTGGCGCAGGTCGATTCGTCGGTCGGGGGCAAGACCGGCGTCAACCACGCGGCCGGCAAGAACCTCATCGGCGCCTTCCACCAGCCGCGCGCCGTCATCGCGGACCTCGAGACGCTCAAGACGCTGCCGCGCCGCGAGCTGCTGGCCGGGGTGGCGGAAGTGATCAAGTACGGGCTGCTCGGCGACGCGGCATTCTTCGGCCAGCTGGAATCGAGCCTCCCCGCGCTGCTCGCGCTCGATCCGGCCACTCTCGCCGCGACCGTGGGGCACTGCTGCCGGATGAAGTCGCGCATCGTCGAGGAGGACGAGCGCGAGTCCGGCGCACGCGCGCTGCTGAACCTCGGCCACACCTTTGGCCATGCCATCGAGGCGCACACCGCCTACGCGGGCTGGCTGCACGGCGAAGCCGTCGCGGTGGGCCTGTGCATGGCCGCGGACCTGTCGCAGCGCCTCGGCTGGCTGCCGGCCGCCGACGCGCAGCGCGCCCACGCGCTGGTGCAACGCGCCGGGCTGCCGGTCCGGCCGCCGAAGGACCTGTCACCGCAGCGCTTCCGCGAGCTGATGGGCCACGACAAGAAGATCAAGCAGGGCAAGCCGCGGCTGGTGCTGCTACGCGCGCTGGGCGAGGCCGTCGTGACCGCCGACTTCGAGCCGGCGCTCGGCCAGACACTCGAGCATTTCTGCACGGGCGCCCCCGACCGCAGCACTCGGGGGCAGGCGTGAGCCCGCTCGCCCCGTACGCGGCCGATCCGGCCCGCTCGCGGGGCCGGCGCTTCCGCGAGCCGCCCGCCGGCTCGCGCACGGAGTTCCAGCGCGACCGCGACCGCATCGTCCACTCGACCGCGTTCCGCCGGCTCGAGTACAAGACCCAGGTCTTCGTGAACCACGAGGGCGACCTGTTCCGCACGCGCCTCACGCATTCACTCGAGGTCGCGCAGATCGCGCGCACGCTGGCGCGCAACCTCGCGCTGAACGAGGACCTGTCCGAGGCGATCGCGCTGGCGCACGACCTCGGCCATACGCCGTTCGGCCACGCCGGCCAGGACGCGCTGAACGCCTGCATGCGCCCGTATGGCGGCTTCGAGCACAACGCGCAGTCGCTGCGCGTGGTCGACGAGCTCGAGGACAAGTACGCCAGCTTCCGCGGCCTGAACCTGACCTTCGAGGCGCGCGAGGGCATCCTCAAGCACTGCTCGCGCCGGCGCGCGCGTGAGCTCGGCGCGCTCGGGCTTCGCTTCCTGAAGCGCCGCCAGCCCGGCCTCGAGGCGCAGGTCGCCAACCTCGCCGACGAGATCGCCTATAACAATCACGACCTCGACGATGGCTTGCGCGCCGGGCTGCTGACCATCGCCCAGCTCGAGAGCGTGCCGCTGGTAGGGCGTCACCTCACCGTGGCGCGCAAGACCTATCGCAAGCTCACGCCCAAGCAGCTGCGCCACGAGACCATCCGCCGCCTGATCAGCACGCTGGTCACGGACCTGACCGACACCACGCGCGCGCGCCTGGCCTCCGCCCGGCCGGCCGACATCGACGCGGTGCGCGCGGCGAGCCGGCCGCTGGTCGCGTTCAGCGCCCAGTTGCGCCGCGAGGCCACGGCGCTCAAGCGCTTCCTGTACCGCCACCTGTACCGCCACGACCGCGTGCACCAGATGACGGTCAAGGCGCACGAAGTGGTCGCGCGGCTGTTCGCCGAGTTCTTCGATCGGCCGGGGCTGATGCCGCCGGAGCAGGCCGCGGCAGTCCGCCGGGCCGAGCGCGCCGGCGGCAAGGCCGGGCGGGCGCGCGTGATCGCCGACTACATCGCCGGCATGACCGACCGCTACGCGCTGGCCGAGCACGAGCGGCTGACGGAGTAGCAGACCGGCCGCGCCCATGGGGCGCTCCCACAGGCGGTTGTCTGCGGCGCCCTACGGGCCTATCATTTGTTGCAGAGCGGCAATCCACAACCAGAAAACGGACCCCGCGCCACTTCCGCAAGGAAGGGCCCGGCCCGTTGGGTGAATGGTCGCGAGAGGGTGGTCACATGCTGCGCCACGACGGGCTTCCCAGCCCCGCTACGCCCGCCTCCGGCGGGGATTCCCAGGCCCTCGGCCTCTACCGCGAATCCTTCGAAAAAGACTCCTGCGGCTTCGGCCTGATCGCCCACATGGACGACAAGGCGAGCCACTGGCTCGTCTCGACCGCCATCGGCGCGCTCGACCGCATGACCCACCGCGGCGCGATCGCCGCCGACGGCAAGACCGGCGACGGTTGCGGCCTGCTGATGAAGAAGCCCGACGGCTTCCTGCGCGCGCGCGCGGCCGAGTTGGGGATCAAGCTCGGCGTGAACTACAGCGCCGGCAACGTGTTCCTGTCGCAGGACAAAACCCGCCGCGAGCGGCAGAAGGCGGTGCTGGCCGAGGCCTGCGCGTTCAACGGCCTGACCCTGGCCGGCTGGCGCCTGGTGCCGACCGATCCGACCGCCTGCGGCGCCGAGGCGCTCAAGACCCTGCCGCGCGTCGAGCAGGCTTTCGTCACCGCGCCCGACGCCATGCACAAGTTCGAGTTCGAGCTGCGGCTGTTCAAGGCGCGCCGGCGCGCCGAGAAGCTGCTCGACGCCGGCGGCGATTTCTACGTCACCCACCTGTCGTGCCGCGTCATCGTCTACAAGGCGCTGGTGATGCCGGCGTTCCTGCCGGTGTTCTACCCCGAGTTGCGCGACGAGACGCTCGAAGCCTCGGTGTGCGTGTTCCACCAGCGCTTCTCGACCAACACGCTGCCGACCTGGCGCCTGTCGCACCCGTTCCGCTTCCTGGCCCACAACGGCGAGATCAACACGATCTCCGGCAACCGCAAGTGGGCGCAGGCGCGCGCGCGCAAGTACCAGTGCAAGGACCTGCCCGACATCGCCGCGATCGAGCCGCTGGTGTCGATGTCCGGCTCCGACTCGCAGAGTCTCGACAACATGCTCGAGGTGCTGCTGGCCGGCGGCATGGACATGTTCGCGGCGCTGCGCGCGCTGATCCCGCCGGCCTGGCAGAACATCGAGAACCTCGACCCGGACGTGCGCGCGTTCTACGAATACAACAGCCAGCAGATGGAACCGTGGGACGGCCCGGCCGGCATCGTGCTGACCGACGGCCGCTACGCGGTCTGCGCGACCGACCGCAACGGCCTGCGGCCGACGCGCTACGTCATCACGCGCGACCGCCACATCACGCTGGCTTCCGAGGTCGGCGTGTACGACTACGACCCGCGCGACGTAGTCGAGAAGGGCCACCTGCGGCCCGGCCAGATCCTGGCGGTCGACACCGAGGAGGGCGGCCTGCTGCGGCCGGCCGACATCGACCGCATGCTGGCCGCGCGCGCGCCGTACAAGAAGTGGCTCAAGGACAACGTGCTGCGGCTCGAGGCCAAGCTGTCCGACAAGCCCGAGCACCTCGAGCGGATGAAGCCCGAGGACATCGTTGTTCACCAGAAGATGTTCCAGCTGACCAACGAGGAGCGCACCGAGGTCGTGCGGGTGCTGGCCGAGGCCGGCGCCGAAGCGGTGGGCTCGATGGGCGACGACACGCCGTTCGCGGTGCTGTCGGCCAAGGAACGGCCGCTGTACGACTACTTCCGCCAGCAGTTCGCGCAGGTCACCAACCCGCCGATCGACCCGCTGCGCGAGAAGATCGTCATGTCGCTCGAATGCTGCCTGGGCGCCGAGGGCGGCATGTTCGACGAGAGCGCCGAGCGCGCGGCGCGTTTGATGGTCGACTCGCCGGTCCTGTCCGAGGAGAAATTCAGGAAGCTGCTCGCGATCGGCAAGAAGGACCCCAAGTACGCGACCGAGGTCATCGATCTCCAGTACGAGCCGGCGCTCGGCCTGCGCCGCTCGATCGAGATGATGTGTGAGCGCGCCGTCGCCGCGGTCAAGGCCGGCAAGGTCGTGCTCGTATTGAGCGACCGCAAGATCGAGAAGGGCAAGCTGCCGATGCATGCGCTGCTGGCGACCGGCGCGGTGCAGAACCGCCTGATCCGCGAGGGCCTGCGCTGCGACTGCAACCTGGTGATCGAAACCGCCACCGCCCGCGACCCGCACCACTTCGCCTGCCTGATCGGTTACGGCGCCTCGGTGATCTACCCGTACCTGGCCTACGCCAGCCTGTACGAGATGAAGCGCAGCGGCGAAATCCAGAACAGGGAAGAGCACGAGCTCTCGCACGCCTACCGCAAGGGCATCAACAAGGGCCTGTACAAGATCATCTCGAAGATGGGTATCTCGACCATCTCGAGCTACCGCGGCGCCGAGCTGTTCGAGATCGTCGGCCTGGGGGACGAGGTGGTGGAGCTGTGCTTCGCCGACACTGTCTCGCGCATCGGCGGGGCGCGCCTCGCGGATCTGCAGGCCGAGCAGCAGACGCTGGCGGATCGCGCCTGGAGCGTGCGCAAGGCGATCCAGCAGGGCGGCCTGATGAAGTTCGTGCACGGCGAGGAGTACCACGCCTTCAACCCCGACATCATCGGCACGCTGCACCAGGCGGTGCGCTCGGGCGAGTGGTCGGACTACGAGAAGTTCGCCGTGCTGGTCAACGAGCGTGAACCGGCGACGCTGCGCGACCTGCTGAAGCTCAAGCTCGCCGCCAAGCCGCTGCCGCTCGAGCAGATCGAGCCGATCGAGGCCGTGCTCAAGCGATTCGATTCGGCCGGCATGTCGCTGGGCGCGCTGTCGCCCGAGGCGCACGAAGCGCTGGCCACTGCGATGAACCGCCTGGGCGGACGCAGCAACTCGGGCGAGGGCGGCGAGGATCCAAAACGCTACAAGACCGAGAAAAACTCGAAGATCAAGCAGGTGGCGAGCGGGCGCTTCGGCGTCACGCCCGAGT
>JBOICR010000022.1:0-5927 GCA_050740195.1 Nevskiaceae bacterium
GGTGGGTGGCGAAGGCGTGGCGCAGCGTGTGCGGCGACAGCTTGGGGGTGATCGCGGCGGCGCGGGCATAGCGCCTGATCAGCAGCCAGAAATTCTGGCGCGTCATGCCTGCGCCGCGGCGGCTGACAAATACCGCTTCGGCCGGCGCGTGGCCGATCAGCTCGGGCCGCCCCTGGCGCAGCCAGCGCTCGAGCCAATGCGCCGCCTCCTCGCCGATCGGCACGAGGCGCTCGCGCCCGCCCTTGCCGATGACCTGCACCACGCCGCGCTGCAGGTTCAACTGGTGCGTGGGCAGGCGCACCAGCTCGCTGACGCGCAGGCCGCTGGCGTACATCAGCTCGAGCATCGCGCGATCGCGCAGGCCGAGCGCGTCGCGCGTGTCCGGCGCCGCCAGCAGCTTGTCGACGTCGGCCGCGGACAGCGACTTGGGCAGTGGCCGGCCCAGCCGCGGCGCGCCGATCAGCGCGGTGGGATCGTCGGCGCGCACGCGCTCCCGCACCAGGAAGCGGTAGTAGCGCCGCAGCGCCGACAGCAGTCGCGCCTGCGACCTGGCCGAGAAGCTCTTCTTCCCGCCCGCGGCGCGATGCCGCGCCACCAGGTACTCCTGGATGTCGCCGGCGCCGGCCGACGGCAGCGCCCGGCCGTCGCGCGCCAGCGCGCGGGCGAACAGCGCGAGGTCGGAGCGGTAGGCGGCCAGCGTGTTGCGCGCGGCCCCCTGCTCGATCCACAGCGTGTCGAGGAATCTTTCGATGCTGGGCTCGACGCTGGGGTCGACCGCGGGTTCGGCGCTCACCTCCCTATAATAAGGTCCTCTTCCCCCGCACCATGGATCGATGCGACGCCTGCTCGAGCTGGGCTACGGGACGTATGCGGCACTGATCCTCGCGATCAGCATCGTCCTGATGCTGCCATTCGTGGTGCTGATGCCGACGCTCGCGCTGCGTCGCGCCTGCGGCCGCTTCGGCACACGCCTCGCGCTGCTGTTGTGCTTCGTTCCGGTGCGCATCCGCGGGCTCGAGCACCTGCCACCCGGGCCGTGCCTGGTGGTGTCCAACCACGCCAGCTACCTCGACGGCCCGTTGATGACGGCGGCGCTGCCCGGACGCTTCACCTTCGTCGTCCAGCATGGCGCCGCGGACTGGCCGGTGGTCGGGCGCATCATCCGCAGCATGGGCGTGACGTTCGTCAACCGCGGCGAGGCACGCACCGGCGCCGCCCAGACCCGTGGCCTGATCCGGCGCCTGGAAAGCGGCCAATCGCTGACGGTGTTTCCGGAAGGGACGTTCCGCGAGGATGCGCCGGGCCTGCTGCCGTTTCGCCGCGGCGCGTTCCTGATGGCGGTGCACGCCCGGGTGCCGGTGGTGCCGGCGGTGATCCGCGGCACGCGGCGCCTGTACGGCGGCGGCCACAAGCTGATGCGCTGGAGCCCGGTCACGGTCGAGCTGTTCGCGCCGCTGGCGCCCAGCGGCGACCACCGCCATGCGGTCGAGGCGCTGCGCGACGAAGCGCGGCGTGTCGTGCTGGCGCACTGCGGCGAGCCCGATCGCGACGGGATTGCCGATGACTGACGCGACGCCGCGCCAGCACTACCAGCAGGCGCTCGCCCGCCCCGGCTTTGCCGCCGATCCGGCGCAGGCCGCCGCGGTGGACGCGCTCCAGCGCGTGTACGACGAATTGATCGCCGCTCCGCCGAAACGCCGCCTCGGCGCGCCGAAGTGGCCGCGCGTGCCCGGCCTGTACCTGTGGGGCAGCGTCGGCCGCGGCAAGACCTGGCTGGCGGATGCGTTCCACGAGGCGCTGCCGTTCTCGAAAAAACGCCGCACGCACTTCCACCGCTTCATGCTCGAAGTGCACGAGCGGCGCAAGCAGCACACCCACCAGCAGGATCCGATCGGCAAGGTCGCCGGCGACATCGCCGCCGAGGCGCGCGTGCTGTGCTTCGACGAATTCTTCGTCTCGGACATCGCCGACGCGATGATCCTGGGCCGCCTGACCGAGGCGCTGTTCGAGCGCGGCGTGACGCTGGTGGCGACGTCCAACGTGCCGCCGCAGGAGCTGTACAAGGACGGGTTGCAGCGCGAGCGCTTCGTGCCGGCGATCGAGCGGATCCAGCAGCACTGCGCGGTGCTGCACCTCGACAGCCCGACCGACTACCGGCTGCGCGCCCTGACGCACGCCGAGATCTACCATTCGCCGTGCGACGCCGCGGCCGAGGCCAACCTTGCCGCCTGGTTCGACGAGTTGGCGCCCGAGGCCGGCCGCGCCGGCGCGCTGACGCTGGTCGGCCGCAAGATCCCGGCGCGCCGGCTGGCCGACGGCGTCGCCTGGTTCGACTTCGCGGCGGTGTGCCAGACCGCGCGCTCGGCGGCCGACTACGTGGAGCTGGCGCGCACGCACCACAGCGTGCTGCTGTCGCGCGTGCCGCGCCTGACCGCCGACGACGAGGACGCGGCGCGGCGCTTCATCACGCTGGTCGACGAGTTCTACGACCGCGGCGTCAAGCTGATCCTCGCCGCCGCCGTGCCGCGCGAGCAGCTTTACGCGGGGCGCAAGCTGCAATTCGAGTTCCAGCGCGCGCTGTCGCGGCTGGTCGAGATGCAGTCGCAGGAATACCTGGCGCGTCCGCACCTACCGTGAAAATCGGGGTCAGAGTGGTATTTTCGTTTTTCGTGGGCGTCCTGGCTTCCTCTGCCTGATTTCCCGCTTGAGCAGGGACGACATGCTGGCCTTGAACGCGTCGGGCCCGAACGCGCGGCAGTGGTTCAGGCTGTCCCGGATGTCGGACACCGTCTCCGGCGCCAGTTCGATGTCAAACAGCCGGCGATAGGCTGCCGCGCGCGCGACAGCGCCCGGTGCGAGCTCCGTGTACTCCGCGTGCTCGGTGACCAACGGGTTGAACAGACCCAGCGCGTTGCGGCAATGGCTGGACCACCTGTAATCGCGCGCGTGACCGGTCAAACCGGCGCGCACGGGATTGAGCTCGATGTATCGATAGCAATTGAACAGGTATCGCTGCGACGCCACCAGACTTGCCTTGTAGCGGCCCTCCCAGAGCGTTCCGGACCGCCGACAGGCGTCATTCAGGAACCGCACATAGCGTCTGCCCACGGATTGCATCAGGCGCGCGATCGCCAAGGGTCGATGCGGTGTAACCAGCAGGTGCACGTGGTTCGGCATCAGCGCGTAGGCGTGGATGCTGCAGGAGTTGTGCTGCGCAGCGTCGGCGAGGAACTCGAGATACCTGCAATAGTCGCGTTCGCCGAAGAACGTAGCTTGTCGATTGTTGCCTCGCTGGACGACGTGTTGCGGAACGTCTGCCAGCTCGTAGCGAAGTCGCCTGGGCATATGGATTCTGTTTTTCTTATGTACCCGCCACGGAAAGTACCATCCGGAGGCCGGCCCGGGAAATAGCACTCTGACCCCTATTTCCTATTTCTGTTTCAGCGACGCGTAGCCCTGCTCGCGCGTGACCTTGCCGACGTAACCCAGCTCGCGCCGCGCCCGGGCGTCGTTCACGGTCACCGGCTCGCCGAACAGGTGCACGGCCATGCGCGTGACCGGCGGTTCGCCGGCCTCGACGCCGATCAGTTCGAGGATCTCCCAGATCGGCTCGGTCACCATCGCCAGGGTCAGCGCCAGCCACCCGGGCACGCTCTTGCCGCCCGGATCCACGGCGCGGCTGGCCAGCATCCGGGTGACGAATTCCTTCAGCTCCACCGGCGCGCCGTCGGTGACGAAATACGCTTCGCCGCCGCGGCCGTTCCCGGCGGCCAGCAGCAAGGCCTCGCAGACGTTGTCGACGTGCGTGGTCGAGGTCGGGTATTCGCCGCCGTCCATCCACATGAACCGGCCCGCCTTCACCGCCGCAGCCAATGCGCTCAACACCGAAGTGTCGTCGTTGCCCCAGACCAGGCGCGGGCGCACGACCACTGTGCGCAGGCGCGGGCCGCTGGCCGCGCGCACCAGCCGCTCGGCTTCGTTCTTGGTCTGCGGATAGCGTGGCAGCACGCGGTCGGGCAGCGGCCAGGAGTCGTCCACGTCCACCAGCGGCGAGCCGTCGCAGAACGCGGCCTCGGTGCCGACGTGGACGAAGCACGCCACGCCGGCGTCGGCCGCGGCTCGCAGCGCGTTCGCCGTGCCCTCGACGTTGACCCGGTAGAACGCCTCGCGCCGGCCCCACTCGGCAGCGAGGGCGGCAGCGTGGAACACGCAGTCGCAACCCGTCATGCCACGGGCCAGCACCGCGACGTCGTCGAGGTCGCCGGGGACGGCGGTCGCGCCGAGCGCGCTGACCGCGTCGATCGCCGCTTTCGAGCGCGCCAGCGCGCGCACCTCGTCGCCGCGCGCGCGCAGGTGGCGGATCAGGTTGCGGCCGACGTAACCGGAGCCGCCGGTGACGAACGCTTTCATGGCGACGGCTTCTGCGGGTGGTTCGCCAGCGACGAGGGTCGATAGGACGGATCGGCACGCCAGCGCTGCCACACCGAATCGTCGACCACTTCGTTCACGCCGGTGCCGAAACTGCGGTAGTAGCGCTTCTTGAAAAACCGGTAGATGCCGAACATGAAGCCGGCGAACGAGTCGGAGATCGCGCCACGGTAATCCTGCGCGCCGACGTCCACCTTGCTCTTGAGAGTCAAACCGGCCTCCTCAGCGGTGTCCTGCAGCCAGCGCAGCGCTAGATGCGGCAGCGGTCCGCCCTCGCCACCACCGACGTCCGAGTGCGCGCCGGCGAACCAGCGCTGCTCGACCTTGACGTTTTCGGGCTTGACCTTGGTCCACAGCGTCGGGGCGAAGTCCTTGCGGTGCTCATCCACGGCCACCGCATGGATGGCGTAGTCGACGATCTTCGACAGCTCCGTGTCATGCCACTGGTAGAAGTCGCGCGAGAACGGCACCTGCGAGATCGGCACGCCGAGTGCGCCGACCGTGTCCCAGACTCCGATGTAGCGCACGCGCGGCGCGCGCGAGTGGCGCGCGCGGAAATCCGCCGCCTTCGGGTCGTCCGGGTGCACGGCCTTCTCGCGGTACAGGTCGTAGGCCTGCTGCACGGTCGCCGGCGTGACGGAGTTCAGCAGCCCGCACTTGCGGATCAACCCGACCAGGCTGCGCGCGGTGTAGGCGCCGCGCGAGAACCCGAACACAAAGATCGAATCGCCCGGCGCGTGGTGGCGCGACAACCAGGCGTAGCCCTCCTGGATGTTTTCCGACAGGCCGCGCCCGAACGCGCCGCCGGACAGCCGGTTCCACCACTTCGTGCCGACGCCCTCGTCGTAGAAGCACGGCTGCTGCGCATCATCGCGGCCGGTCGTGCGGATGCTGTCGCGCAGGCGGATGACATTGGTGCCGGTGCGGCGCTTGTTCCAGGTGCCGTCGAACAGCACGACGAGGTTACGGGGCATGGCGCTCCTACTCGGTGATTTTTCCGCGCAGCGCCTTGACCTCGCTGCGACGCTTCTTGGACTCGATCCGGCGCCGCTTCGAGCCGCGCGTCGGTTTCGTCGCGCGGCGCAGCTTGGGGCGCGCGGCAGCCTGGCGCACCAGCACGTGCAGGCGCTCGAGCGCGTCGTAGCGATTCTGGTCCTGGCTGCGGTGCTGCTGGGCCTTGATCACGACCACGCCGTCGTCGGTGATGCGGCTGTCGCGCATCGCCAGCAGGCGCTCCTTCACGTCATCCGGCAGCGAGGAGGCGCGGATGTCGAAACGCAGGTGGATCGCGCTGGAGACCTTGTTGACGTTCTGGCCGCCGGCGCCCTGCGAGCGCACGGCGGTCAGCTCGACCTCATGCTCCGGGACGCGAAGGTCGTCGCCCACCGCGCTCAGGCCGACAGTGCCTTGCCGAACAGCGCCAGCGTGCGGCTCCAGGCCTTCTCCGCCTGGTCATGTTCGTACACCGGCGAATCGGTCGGGCACCAGCCGTGCTTGGT
>JBOICR010000023.1:0-6612 GCA_050740195.1 Nevskiaceae bacterium
CAGCGCGAGCACACCCGAACTGCTCAATGCGTACCAGCGGTCACCCCAGCGCGTCATCGCCGAGAGCGAGCTGCTCAGGCCGAAGGCCTCGCCGATCGCGGTCCACGGCGCCGGCCACTCCACGTGCAGCAGGCGGTCTTCGCCGGCGATCAGCAGCCCGCCACCGCGCGCCGGGATCACTTGGGACAGGAACCCGGTGTCGGCGCGGAAGTGGCGGCCCGTGCCGGTGCGCGGGTCGAGCGTGTAGACCAGGCCGTCGGCGGAAACCATGACCAGCGTGCCGTCGGGCAACTCGAGGCCCGACGACATCGAGCTCGACGGCGGGAACGCGCGCGGCACCTTGAAGGGGGTGAGGCGGCCGTCGCGATAGACGCGCCAGCGGCCGTCCGCGGCCAGCGGCAGCAGCCCGCCGTCCGGCAGGTGCAGGAATTTCCACGCCAGCTCGCTCAGCGGCTGGCTGCCGGGGAGCAGTTGCCATTCGGTTCCGACCAGCCGCTTCAGGCCCTCGCCGCGGAACTGCAGCAGCACCGACTCGCCGGCCTGCACGATGCCGCCGAAGCGGCCGGGATGACGCCAGATCCGGATCGCGCCGGACTTGGGTTCGAGCAGGAACAGGTGGCGCAGCGCCCGGAAGAACACGCCCTCGCGCGCGATGTGGATGTCCCAGATGTCCTCGAACGCCTCGCCTTCGGCCAGCAGCGGGCGGAAGGTCTCGGTCAGGTCGTGAAACCGCTCGCGGCCGGAGGCGTCATGCTGGATGTAGCCGAACTGGTCGTGGCCGCCGACGTACACGCGGTCGACGCCGTCGAACGTGAGCGAGCGCGCGAGGTCGCGGTTGGGCAGGCGCAGCAGCTCCCAGCGCTCGCCGTCGAAGATCAGCACGCCATCGTAGTTGCCGACGTAGACCACTGACTGCCCGTCCTGGGCAACCGAAAAGTTCTGCGGGTAAGCGTCGACCTCGGGAACGTGGCGCGTCAGCGGCGGGTCGCCCGCGAGGGGCGCGCGCGCCAATGCGGGCGCCATCGCCAGGATGCAGACAGCCGCCGCGACCAGGCGCGGCACCACCCCCCGCCCCGTCGTCCCCATGCCCGGGATGTTATCGGACCGCCACCGGGCGCGCCGGCAGGGGCACGTTGCAAACCTCGACGTGGCCGACCTGGTCGAGGAACCATTCCTCGCGCCGGTTGCGGCGCGCGTCGACCCACGCTGCGAACGTCGGCGTGTCGGTGCGCAGCAGCTCGAGGGCGGTGCGCTCGCCAGCCGGCACATCGGCGGCGACGCGCACGCGCCTGATCGGCACGTACTGCGAGGGCTTCTCGTAGAAGCCCAGCGGTCCGGTGCCGCGCGGCAGCACCGTCAGCAGTTCCATGCCTTTGACCACGCGGCCGGCCAGCGTGATGTTGCGGTCCAGGTGCCGCGGCGAATGGCCGATCACCACGTACAGGCCGGCGCCGCTGCCGCTGTCGGCGGTATTGCCGCGCGAAACGCCGAGGGCGGCGTAGCAGTGCGTCAACCAGGCCTGGCCCGCAGCCGGATCGCGCGCGGCGGGGAAGCCGCCGGAGTGCCCGACCTCGGCCGCGTAGACGTCGCCGTCCGCGAGGTGCGTGAAGGCCAGGCCCGCGGCCGGCCGCGAGAACTCGCCGGGGACGGAGTCCTTCGCGGTCCTGATCGGCCGCGCCTTCTTTGGATCCTCCTCGGGATCGCCCCACTGCACGACGTAGTTCTCCTGCGAGCGCAGGATGAACAGGCCGTCGAAGTACTTCTCGCGCGCCAGCGCCTTGATGTTGGCGACGTGGCTTGGGGCGAACTCGGGCGCCAGCTCGATCACCACTCGGCCGGTGGCGAGTTCGAGGTAGATCGTGTTCTCGGGATCGAGCTCGCGCCAGTCGCCCGGCGCGGAGCGCTCCAGCACCTCGGCCGAAGTCGGCGGCTTGGCGGCGGGCGCGGCTTCAGGCGCGGCGGGCGGCTGCTGGGCGCAGCCGGCGAGGACAACGAGGGCAATCAGGGCTTTCTTCATGGGGCGCCTCTTGTTGGGACGCCCAGAATACGGTCAGACCGACCGTGCGGGAAATCAGCCGCCTAGATGCGCCACTTGAACGCGAGCTGCGGATCGGCGCCGGCGCCGGCGTTCTGCAGCGAGGCTTCGAACGCGAGGTAGCGGATTTCCCGGCCGTGCATTTCGTTGATGCGCAGCGTCGGAACCATCGCGACGTGGCGCCGGCGGCTCGCGGCCACCATCAGTCCGAGCTCGCCGCCGAGGGACCAGGCCGAGAATTCAGGGCTCTTCTTCGCCTGCAGGCTGAGCCGGAAGTCGCCGAAATCCGTGATGGGCAGGTCGAAGGCGACGCCGTCGCTATCCGCGCTGCGCTCGGCGGTGACGCGGAACTGCGGGGTGGCGCCGGAGTCGCTGCCGGCAACGCGGGCGGTCACGGTGTCGAGCGATACGTCGGGCCCGGCGTCGACGCCGGAGCGCAGCACCAGCAGCCCCTGCAAGGTGGCGAGCTCGGCGCTCTGCTGGCTCTGCGCGACCGTTGGCGTGCGGTACTTGCCGACGTAGGCAAGTTGATCGACCGCAACCGCCCCCGGCGACGCGGCGAGCAGCAGCAGCCCGTACATGAACCGCCGGAGCCGGTTGATCGGGTCCTTGCGTCTGCGTTCCCGACCGGTAAGCGGCGCTTCCCCAGAATTCATGGGCGACGATTATGTGCGTCGCCTCACAGTTCGGTATGCGACCTTTGTCTAGGTCACATGAACCGATGGTCAGGCCGCTGCTTCCTGGGCCAGCGACTCGAGCTCGGCGAGCGCGTCCTCCAGATATTGAAGGAGCTTCTGCATGTGCGGCAGCGCCCGGCGGCAGGCGACCAGGCCGACCTCCATGTCGTCGCCATAGCTGGTCAGCGTGATGTTGAGGGCCTGGCCGTCCAGCACGATCGACACCGGGTAGGTGCCGTCCATGCGGGCGCCATTGAAGTACATCGTCTTCTTCGGGCCCGGCACGTTGGAGATGGTGATGTTGAAGGCCTGCCAGGTCGGCGCGATGCCCGTAGCCATGTTGATGCCGCTGGGCGCCATGATTACGCCGAGGTAGTTCATCATTTCGAGCTGCGACATCCGCGCGAGCCGCTCCTTGGCGGTCTTCATCGAGCGCATGATCGCCGCGAAGCGCTCGCCGGGATCCTCGACGTTCGTGGCAAGGCTGGTCAGCACCATCGCGACCTGGTTGCCCGACTCGGAGTCGTCCTTGCGCGTCGACACCGGCACCATCGCCACCAGCGGCCTGTCCGGCAGCGCGTCGAGCTCTGTCAGGTAGCGGCGCAGCGCGCTCGCGCACATGGCGAGCGTGACGTCGTTGACGGTCGCGCCGAGCGCCTTGCCGGCCGCGCGCATGCGCTTGAACGAGTACGACTGGGCGGCGAAGCGCCGCGCGCCGCTGATGTGCTGGTTCAGGATGCTGCGCGGCGCGGAGAACGCCGAAACCTGGTCGGGATCCTTGCGCGCGCGGATCGTGCGCATCACCTCGCGCGCCACGCCGGGCAGCGTGCCGAGCTGCTCGCGCGCCATCGCCACGGCCTGCGCCATGACCGCGAACGGGCCGGTGCGCGCACCTTCGGCGTCGGCGTCCTTCTTCTTGCGCTCGGTCGCCCACAGCGGCGTCAGCGAGCGCTGGTCCGGGCTCTCGGACATCTGCCGCAGCAGCATGCGGTTGGCGGCGACGCCGTCGACCAGCGCGTGATGGATCTTGCTGTACAGCGCGACGCGGCCGTCCTCGAGGCCGCTGATCAGGTACAGCTCCCATAACGGTTTCGTGCGGTCCATCAGGTTGCCGTGCAGCTTCGACACCAGCGCCAGCAGTTCACGGATTCGACCCGGCTTGGGCAGCGCCAGGTGGTGGAAGTGCGACTCGACGTCGAATTCGCCGTCGACCTCCCAGAACCACATGCCGCCGCGGCGCACCAGGCGCTGGTCGAACGGCGGCTGGGCGCGCGTTGCGTCGAGCGCGAGCTTGACCGTGCGTTCGATGAAGTCGGGATCGTCCTCGGCCGGGCGCAGCAGCTGCAGGCCGGCGACGTGCATCGGCTGGTTGCGCCGCTCCAGCCACAGGAATCCCTGATCCACCAGGCCGACCGGTCTCATCGCGTGCTCTCCCTTTCCCGCGAGGCGGGCGCTCACTATACGCCGGGCGGGAAGGCGGCCAGGAAAAAGCCGGAGCCGCTCGCGAGAGCGGCTCCGGCCGGGGTGCTGCCGTGTCAGATCTTGCGGAACGTGATGCGCGCGACCGGCTTGCCACCGAAATGACGCGCCGAGGCCGCGACCGTCGCCTGCTTCGGGTTGTTGTCGTGGTCGTTCGCGCCGTACGTCGTGCCGCTGTCACCGCCCGAGTCGTAGGCGAACAGCTCCACCGTCTTCTCCGCGACGAACGCGCCGCCTTCCATCAACGACACGTCGGCGACGCCGGCGAACCAATCCGGGCTTGGTGCGATCATGACCACGGCCGAGACCTGCGGGAACGCGGACGTCACGTGCACGCGGCTGGTCACGCTCTTGGCGAAGTCCTTGATCGGGTCGCTCTCGAACAGCGCTCCGGCGGTACCGGCGGCGATCGCCGCCTTGATCTCGCCGTCGAGCGGGCTGTGCTTGCCTTCCTCGGACAGCCGCTCGAGGCCCGGCGTCGGCTGCGAGCCGGTATGGAACAGCATGTACTCGCCGTTGTGGCTGGCGCCGATCACGCCCGAGAAGTGCGGGCCGGTCAGCAGGCCGGCCTTCGGGTACTCGAGCGGGAACCGGTCGGCGGTCCACAAGCCGGTGACGGTGATTTCGTAATCCGCGGCGGTCTCGGCCGACACCGGCGCCGACAACGAGCCGAGGGCGGCCGCCACGG
Organism: Nevskiaceae bacterium; assembly: GCA_050740195.1. Lineage (GTDB taxonomy): Bacteria > Pseudomonadota > Gammaproteobacteria > Nevskiales > Nevskiaceae > JACPFV01. Next base: position 4,880 of record JBOICR010000023.1, read on the forward strand.
CGGCGGCGAGAAGGGACAAGCGCTTAACTGAGGTCATGTTGAGAACTTCCTGGAGTGAGATGGGGGAAAGGACGGGTGAAGTGCTGCCAGGCGCCCGCCGAACGGTCGAACAGCTGCGCGCCGTGCCCGTGCGCCGCGACGACGGCATAGGTGTCCGTCAGCGCGACTCCGGTGGCGAGGCTGCCGTCCGGCAGCGGGTACGACTGGAGGATTTCAGGGTGCGCGGGGTCGCGCACGTCCACGAACACGAGCAGCGGTGCGGGCTTCGAGCCGACCACCGCGGCGATGCCGCCGCGCACGTCGACGTTGACCGGCATCACGCCGGGGTCGATGCGCGCGAGCAGCTTCGGCGCGGTCGCGTCCGCGACGTCGAAGATGCCCAGGCCCGCGGCCGAGGCGACATACAGCAGCGAGCCTTCGACCGCCGTCTCGATCGGGAAGCTGGCGGGCCTGGCCCCGCCGGGCGTGAAGCCGTAGCTGTCCACCGCTACGGCGCCGATCTCGGTTACGGCCGGCGGCTGCAGGCTCGCGCGCACCAGCGCGACGTGGAAGTACGGGCCCCAGTCGTGCGTCGAGACGAAGCCGAGCTCGCCGCCGGCGGCCAGCAGCGCGTCGGGCTGGCCGCGTCCCAGGTCGGCGCTGGCGACCACGGGGCCGAGCCGACCGGCGCGATCATACGGCCGCAGCGTCAGCGACGAGGTGCCACCCGACACGATCACGCGGCCGCCCGCCGCGGTCACTCCGGAAAACGGCCCCACCGGGACCTCGACCGGCGCACCGATCAGGCGCGGCGCCGAGGGATCGGCCAGCGACAGCACGCGCAGGTAACCCGGCGGCTGCGCGTCGAGCACGAACAGCAGTCCATCGGCGACTGCGACGTCGTCCACGCTGCCGAGTCCGGGCGGCGCCATGAACACGTGGCTCGTCGTGCTGCGACCCGCGCGCAGCACTTCGTAGCCGACGGCGCCGCGCGTCACGTAAGCCCAGTCGCCGTACACGGCGACGTTGGCCGCTTCGCCGCTCTGCGTGGTCGGGTACGAGAACGCGCCCCAGGACAGGCCAAGCCACGCACAGCCGCCGAGCGCGAGCGCCTGCACGCCGGCGATCACGACGATCAGCGCGCGCTGCGCCACCCGGTTCCACGGACGCCGCGGCGCATCGCGGCGCGTGATCGCCGCGAAAGGGAGAAGCGTCGCGGCCATGGGCCGCTCCCACGCGTGTCTCGGGTCCTGGTTCATGGCGCCGACTGTGGCGGCTCGCCGCCGGCCTCGACAGCCTCGGTCGTGCGACAGACATGCCCGCCCGTCCCGCTGGACGGGAGGGCACGGAAGGCGGATGGTTGGCTGAACGTGCGGGCATAAGGCCCGGATGCGGCGGCATGGCCGCCGGACCCCCGGGCCCCTAGCCTTTGCGCACCGTGCCAGCCGGGGACCCCGTGCGCCACTGCGTCATACTGGAAGCGGATCCCGTTCCAGCGCCAAGAGTCGCAATGCTCGATCAGTCGGGAGAGTCCGTGTTCTCGGCCGTGCTGCGCAGCAACCAGTTGCGCGCCAGCATCAGCTCGAGCGCGAGCTACTGCGACAACTGGACGGATCGCGAGCCCACGACCGACCACGGCACTTTCCACCTCATCGACAGCGGCGTGTGCTGGGTGAGCTCGCCGGCGCTCGGCGAACCCGCGCGGCTGGCCGCCGGCGACCTGATCGTGTTCCCGCAGGGCTCCGCCCACACGC